>JABHNK010000021.1 GCA_018694295.1 Waddliaceae bacterium | reverse complement strand
TGCCTGCGCTTTATGACTGGTGCAATTCGCAAGCGAGTCCCGCCATCGGCGATTTTTGCTAATCCGCAAAAATCCTCTCCTCGGCGGGACAAAAGGAGGTTGTTATTCTTTACACATCTGCAGTAAAAATTTGCTCTTCATAGACTTGTGAAATAAGCACTTTATGCAACAAAACCTGTTCGTAATACTGTTTAGACTTATGGGTAATAGGATGGAGTGGTGCTCATCATAGGAACTCTGTACTCCCCACGTAGGCGACAAAACGAACGGGCATAAACAGTGCTGAAGCGCTGTTTATGCCCGTTCGTTTTGCTGCCGCCGATTAATCGCCATCGCGATGGCGATTAATGGTATAACGCTAGCAATAAACTACTTAAGAATCTTTTTGCTATGTTTCGAGATCGTGTAATATAGGAGCGATTTTTTCTAGGACTTCGGTGTCGGTGATTTTGTCTATGAAGAGTATGCCGTTGAGGTGATCTTTTTCGTGCATAACGACGCGGGCTTTTAACCCACAAAGATTTTCTGTGAAGGTATTGCCCTCGAGGTCCTGTGCTTCTATCGTCAGTGTTTTGGAACGTATAACGTCTTCGTGTATTCCTGGTACCGACAGGCACCCTTCGGGGAAAGGTATTGTCTCTTCGCTATGGTTTGATAGTTTTGGGTTTATAAAAACCTGTGGGTCTTGTGGGATACATTCTCCGTCTTCTGTTGTTGTGAAGAGCCGTATCACGAAGACACGTTTCGACACTCCTATCTGTGATGCTGCTAGTCCGATGCCGCTACTTTCGTCCATCGTCTCTACCATATCAGCGACGAGTTCTTTTATTTCGTCGTTGATATCTTCTATAGGTTCAGATTTTTCTCTAAGGACAGGGTCCGGATAATATACTATTTTTCGTATCATAGTTCAGCCTGTTCCGTCTGTTGTTGTATGTATTCATTGCTTGCGGCTTTTGTTTTGGCGCGTCCTAGCGATCCCGTCCAGAACGAAAGTACAACGCATGATACCATGAATATCGTTGCTAGCCATGCTGTGAATTTCGTGAGAACGTCAGCTGTCGAGGCTCCGAACATCGAGCTGGAGTCTCCCCCGCCGAAGGTGGCTCCTAGTCCTGAAGACTTACTTTCTTGTATTAGTACGACGAGGCAAAGTAATAGTGCCACGACGATGAAAGTAATAATAGCGAAGTAGTAGATAAAACTCATTGTTACTGTTTCCTTTATTTATCGAAGTTTACAAGTTTGACGAACGATTCTGGCTGCAGTGCTGCTCCACCGACTAGTGCTCCGTCGATATCATTTTGCGCCATAAGTTCTTTGACGTTTTCGGGTTTAACCGATCCGCCGTATAGTATTGTTATTTTTTGTGCGACGTCATCGCCGAAGACATCTTTTATCACGGACCTGCAGAAGACGTGTGTTTCTTGTGCGACGTCGACAGTTGCTGTTTTCCCTGTCCCTATCGCCCATACTGGCTCGTAAGCGATGACTAGAGGTCCTACATTTTCTGCGGTGAGATCTGCTAGGCTTTCGGTAAGCTGTTGTCTTAGGACTTCTTCGGTTTTGTTATTTTCGCGATCTTCTAGTGTCTCTCCGACGCATAGTATCGGTTGTATTTTTGCGCTTAGAGCTTTTTTAATTTTTCTGTTGATGAATGCGTTATCTTCGTTGAAATACGCTCTTCTTTCGGAGTGTCCTATCACTACGAACTGCGCTCCTGCTTCTATAAGCATATTGGCGGCGATTTCTCCTGTGAAGGCTCCTTCATCGGCGTCGTTCATATTCTGTGCTCCGATGACAACGTTAGTATTTGCTGTTTTTTCGCTGGCGGGGCGTATAGCGGTATATGGTACGGCGAGGTATACGGCGTTATCGCTGTTGGCGACTTCGGTTGCTATGGCGTCGACGAATGCTGTCGCTTCTGCTATAGTCTTATACATCTTCCAGTTTCCTGCTATGATATACTTCCGTGCCATGGCTATGTATCCTTTATGTTGTAATTTTGTTTCTTTATCTACTATACTTACTTCGAATTTTAAAAGACAAATTTTAACGTTTATTCGTTAAGAAATCAAGGTGAAACATTCAATATGCTAAATCCTCTCGAGGCCATTACGATATCGCAGGCGACGCAGAAGATCAAGGTTCTCCTTGAGGGTTCTTTTCGTAATGTCCTTATACGTGGTGAAGTCAGCAATCTCACAAACCATTCTTCTGGGCACAAATATTTTTCTTTGAAGGATTCTGGTGCGCAGATATCGGCGGTGATGTTCCGTGGTGATGCTTTAGGTCTGAAGAAGGTCCTTTCTGCTGGTGATGACGTCGTTGTACGGGGTGACATTTCCGTATACCCTCCTCGTGGGAACTATCAGATTATCGTCAGGGAGGTAATGCATGCTGGTATTGGTGAATATCTTCTAAAGTTCGAGGCTTTGAAGAAGAAGCTCGAAGGTTTGGGGTGGTTTTCTGAGGATACAAAGAAGGCGTTGCCGCGTCATATCACAACGCTAGGCATTGTGACGAGTCCTACTGGGGCGGCGGTTCATGACATCATCGACGTTGCAAGGCGTCGTGTTCCTGGGATTCGTGTTGTCATCAATCCTGTCCTTGTCCAGGGCGACGGTGCTGCTGTCGATATTGCGATGGCGATACAGCAGATGAACGAGTATGGTCTTGCTGATGTTATTATTGTCGGTCGTGGTGGTGGAAGTATTGAGGATTTATGGCCTTTCAACGAAGAAGTTGTTGCCAAGGCTATATACGACAGTGTTATCCCTGTCGTCTCTGCTGTAGGCCATGAAACGGACTATACCATCGCGGACTTTGTCTCTGACGTCCGTGCTCCTACGCCTTCTGCTGCTGCCGAGATTGTCACGGCATCGATGGTCCAAGACATTGAGAAGATCACGACGTTACAGAAGCATATTGTCCATATGGCATCGCAAGTTGTCCGCGGTGCACGTTTTAGGCTTGACGCTGTTATCAAGCAGCCATGGTTTATCGCTCCCTGTCGTGTTTTAGAGCTTTACAAGCAGCGTGTTGACGAACTTTCTTGTGTTATCGATGGTGCTATGCGGCGTAATATTGAGAAGTATAAGCTTGTTGTAGGGTCGTTTGTTTCTGCCTTTAAAGCTTTGAATCCCAAAAGCATAATGGACAAGGGCTATAGTATTGTCTTTTCGAAAAAGGACAATTCCGTTATTCTTTCTGCCAAGGACGTCGTTGATGGGCAGAAATTAAAGATCCGTCTTTATGACGGCGAAGTACATGCTATTACCGAGGAGGTTGTACAATATGGCGAAGAGTAATAAAGCTACCATGAATTTCGAGAAGACGTTGTCACGTCTTGAGACGATTTCTGAAGCGATGAATTCCGTCGATACTGGTCTTGACAAATCTTTATCGTTGTATGAAGAAGCCGACGCTCTTATTGGAGGATGTCTCCAGCATTTAAAAGCTGCTGAGGATAAGATCGAGGTACTTACCAAGAAGCGTGATGGCGGTGTTGTTCTCGATGACGATGGTTCTCCTAAGACAAGTGAATTTTAATAATAAAAAAAGGAAAGACATATGGAATACCCTCTTCTCGACAGTATTGCTGGCCCTGGTGACATTAAAGACTTCGACGATGCTACTTTAAAAGCTCTTTGTGATGAAGCGCGGCAGCGTATCATTGATGTGTTGTCTGTCAATGGCGGACACCTTGCGTCGAACCTCGGCGCTGTAGAGCTTACTGTTGCCATGCACAAAGTCTTCGACTCCCCTGTCGACAAATTTTTATGGGACACCAGCCATCAATCTTACACTCACAAGCTCCTTACTGGCAGGCATTCTAGTTTCGAAAGTTTGCGTCGTTATCATGGTATTACTGGTTTCGGCAATCCTATGGAGTCTGATCACGACCATCTTTATGCTGGACATGCTGGCACAGCGCTTTCTTCGGCGTTGGGTCTTGCTGAGGGGCGCGACCAGCGTATTGAAGAGGGGCATATTGTCCCTGTCATCGGCGATGGAAGTTTAACTTGCGGTCTTATTTTGGAAGCTTTGAATAACATTCCCGAAGACCTTAAGAAATTCGTTGTCATCCTCAATGATAATAACATGGCAATCTCCGAGAACGTCGGTGCTATTACTAATATATTGAGTCGTCTTCTCAACAACCCTAAGATGGACAAGTTTTACCATGACGTCGATACTTTCCTCAACAAGATCCCGTCATTGGGAAGGATTTTGTCTGAGAAGGGCAAGAAAGTCCGTGAATCTTTACAGAACATTGTAAGTCCTTCGTTATTCTTCGAGCAGTATAACATGTCGTATCTTGGCCCTTTCGACGGCCATGATGTCAACAAACTCGTCGAGGTTTTGGAAGAGGTCAAGAACTCTGAGTGGCCTGTTTTGGTCCATGTCATCACCAAGAAGGGCCTGGGTATGGACGAAGCGATAAAGAACCCGACGGCATACCATGGTGCCAAGCCTTTTTATCCTGATACCGGGAAGTTCCTTCCTGACGCTTCGCCGAAGCCTACTTTCCCTAAGATTTTCGGCCAGCAGCTTCTTTCTATGGCTGAGCGTGACGATGGTATCATTGCTGTCACTCCTGCCATGCTTTCGGGGTCGTGTCTTGAAGGTATCATGGAGAAATTCCCTGAAAGGTGTTATGACGTCGGCATCGCCGAAGGTCATGCTGTTACGTTTTCTGGTGCTCTTGCTCATGGCAAGAAATTGAAGGTCGTTGCTGCGATATATTCTACATTTTTACAGCGTGCTTTCGACAACGTCTTCCATGATGTATGTCTTCAGGAGTCCCCTGTTATCTTCGGTGTCGACAGGGCGGGATTTGCTGCTGCTGACGGCACCACACACCATGGCATCTATGATATTGCTTTCCTCAATGCCATCCCTGGCATGGTTATAGCGCAGCCGCGCGATGGTGTAGTCCTTAGGGACATTATGTCTTCGGCATTCTCGTGGCAGCGTCCTACGGCGATACGGTATCCTAACACTGTCACCAACGATGACGATGGAGAATCTCGCTGTGAGCGTCTTCTTGGCAAGGGGGAAATTCTTGCTGAGGGAAAAGATGTCGCGATAATAGCATTGGGGCATATGTGTAAGACGGCATTGGAAGTTCGTGAGATTCTTTCTGGTCATGGTATCAACGTCACTGTCGTCGATCCTGTTTTCGTGAAACCTCTCGACGAAGATCTTATGCGCGACATTTTAGGGCGCCATAGGGTAGTCTTTACTGTCGAAGAGCATGCTCTTATTGGCGGCCTTGGAAGTATTATCAATAACTTCGTCGTGAAAAATGGTTTTTCTGATACTAAGGTGGTAAACTGCGGCATTGACGATGTTTTTGTCGAGCAGGGCGGCTATGGAGACCTTCTTAACGAGGTAGGCCTTACTGCTGAAAAGCTCGTCGCTACAGTTCTTAAAACTTTTTACCCTGAAAATCACTCATGATAGCAGCTATCATAGCAAACATGGACAAAGAAGAGGCGCGTGATCTTAGCATCAAGGTCCGCGACTTCCTTGTAGAGCGCGGTGTTACCGTCGTAACTGATGACGCGTGCTGTGAGGCCCTTGATATTGCACCCATTTCTAGCGTTGCTCCTGGTGACATTGATGTCATCATCGCCATGGGTGGTGACGGCTCGATACTACATATGTTACACAATCATCCTGACCTCGGCGCTCCTGTTTTCGCGGTGAATCTCGGAGGCCTTGGTTTTATGGCGGAGATACCAAAAGAAGACGTATTTCCTTGCCTAGAAGATTTTTTGGAAGGACGCTATCGCGTCGAAGAGCGCGTCATGCTTCACGGTGCTGCATCAGGAGAGGTTCCACCTTTTGCTGTAAACGAAATCGTAGTTCATCGGTCTCCTAATCCTTGTCTTGTCGACCTTGCTATTGACGTCGACGGGAAATATTTCAATACCTTCGCTGCTGATGGGATTATCATCGCCACTCCTACGGGTTCTACGGCATATTCTCTTGCTGCTGGCGGGCCGATATTATCTCCTGAACTCGATGCTTTCGTTATGACGCCGATAGCGCCACATACGATATCGAACAAACCATTTGTCTTCAGGGCCGACCAGACGATACAGGTACGCCATCTCAGCGATGGAAAGCCTATAGAGGTAACTTTTGATGGCATAGCGTCGTTTACAATGGCTACTGGTGATGCTATTACGGTGTCGCGTTCTGAGAGGACTTTCAAGTTGGTATGTCTCGACAGGCACGATTTCTTCACGACACTTCGCGAGAAACTCAATTGGTCGGGGAAACTACGATCAAGATAGTAAAATCAATGCTCAATGATCAATGATCAATGTTCTATGTATTGTTCGATATCTTCGCGGAATTCTTTGATCTGCTCTTCTAGTAGGCGCTGTTCTTTTTCGACTTCGCTTTCTATGGCGGCATCTTCGTCGTCGATCTCTTTACGCATGGCGATATCCGAGATATATTGTTGTGTGAAGTCATCTATTATAGAGGCTAGGGCTGTGTTGACATCTTTCTCTATGCGTCCGCGTCGCGAAATGAAGAGTTTTTCTTTCTCCCATGTTATCGCCTGCCATGTGAAGTCTTGAGCCCACGAGTCACGTTTTATTGTGACGTCTTCGACGAGTCGCACTGTACACGTCATGATATACGTCACCCCCGAGGGTACTATTACTAGAGAAGCGTGTAGGAATGGAAGCATATTCTTCGGCGAAAATCCAACTTCGGTGTTGAAGACCTCTTCGCCGAAGAGCCGTTGTACGCTTTTTCGTAGAGCGTTGCTGGTCATTGGCAGTTCTTCGCCTTCGGGGACGATAACCTGTGCTACGATGCGCAGATTTTTTGTTAGGTCATCGAAATCATCATTACCAACCCATACGCCACGCTCGTCGAGGGTATTCGTCACCCATCCTGGGTTATAATACACTTCGACATCTTCTTCGTCGTCGCCAGTGGTGTCGAGGGTTTTGCCGTTGGTGGTATATGTTATAGCGTTAAGTGTTGTGCTTTGCGCTACGACGAATATCATCGCCATAGCGATGAAGAACATTATAAATTTATTGGCTTTCATGACCTTTACACCTCATTATTATATCAACATATTTTTTATGTTATAAGATATCGACAAAAAAGTGAAAACTTTTATTATTACATCTAGCAATCTGACACATCATCTTCTAGAGTTGCAAAAGGATTTCCTGAATGTTTTTTGCCCCAGCGATCTTTTTCCGGAAACTGTCTTATTTGCTCTGCTTCCGCCATTTTTTGTTCTTTTAGAACTGTATGTTTAATTTCTTTCTTTGAAAGGCGTATTGTTAATCTATCCTCTTCCTGCTGAACAAACACTCTATTCGCCAAATCTTCTATTTTTTCTTTTCGCCATTCTTCCTGTTTCCTGTCTACATATTCATCTTTTTCGGCAGCTGTCAAAAGCCTGACTTCACACGTTATGCTACTTACCGATGTCAAAAAGCGCTTGTATTTTTCCGATTCGGCAACTCTGAACAACCATTTTATTTCTCTCGCCTTGTCTTCCACTTTTTTAACCAGCATATCCTTAACGCTTTTTATGCCTTCTTTCTTTATCTTTGCTCCAACTACACCACTATTTCTTTCTATTCCATCTCTAGCCTGACCTTTTGAATGTCTTTTACTTTCTAATGGTCGTCCTTGCTGTCTTGTTTTCTCAACAACAGCTTCCTGATCTCTAAATACTATTTTCGCTACTTTTGTTACCTGCTCTATATTTCCTACGGCAGCTGTCCTGTCATACACATCTCGTATTTCTGAACAATTTCCACCCTCTTGCCCAAAAGAGTGGAATGGGTGTTTTAATAAATCCGGATCTAGTATTAGTGCATTCATATCATACCTCAGTTTTTCGTCTATCTCTCATCTTGCGATTTATTGTATAAACGGTTATCATATTGTTTTATTTCAGGCTATTATAGAAAGAGTCATAATTTTTGGCACCTGTAAAAAGAGGAGTTGTCATGTCGGAACTTAACCGCAAGCTTTTAAAGCGTCTTGCATCGTTATGCAGGATACACTGCACCGAAGACGACGAGGAGCGTCTTCTTAACGACCTCGGAAAAATCCTTGATTATGTGGAGTTGCTCCATGAGGTCGACACTGAAGGTGTTGATCCTTGCAATCATGTCATCAGCGATATGGTCAACTGTATGCGTGCTGATGTTCCTGGCGACGTCACTCCTCGTGATGTTTTTATGAGGAATGCTCCTGACAAGGTCGGCGGCATGGTCCGTGTTCCTTCTGTTATTAAAAAATCTTCTTAACTTATATCAGGATTTATTATGTATCGCCTTTCAGCATCAGAATTACACCGTCGTTTTTGTTCGGGAGAAGTCTCTGCCGTAGAGATCATCGAGTCTTTCCTTGCTCACATCGCTGATATCGACGGTGATGTCGGCGCTTTCTTGAAGGTCTTCGACGAGCGTGCCCGCGCTAAGGCTGCTGCTCTCGACGCTAAGCGTGCCTCTGGCGCTTCTCTTGGCAAGCTCGCCGGCGTCCCCATAGCGATAAAAGACAACACACATATAAAAGACGAGATAACATCTTGCGCATCGAAGTTCCTTGAAAATTACGTTGCTCCTTTCGATGCTACGGTGGTACGTCTTCTTGAAGAGGAAGATGCTATAATCATCGGCAAGACAAATATGGACGAATTTTCCATGGGTTCGTCGTGCGAATATTCTGCGTTGAAGACGACGCACAACCCCTGGAATCTACGTTGTGTTCCTGGCGGGTCGTCTGGAGGTTCTGCTGCTGCCGTTGCTGCGCGGATGTGTCCTATAGCACTAGGCAGCGACACTGGCGGGTCGATACGCCAGCCTGCGGCGTTGTGTGGTGTTGCTGGCTACAAGCCGACGTACGGCCGTGTATCGCGTTATGGTCTTGTTGCTTTCGCCTCTTCTTTCGACCAGATAGGCCCTATCGCCCATGATTCTCGCGACATTGCCATGGTTATGGAGGTCCTTGGTCAGCATTGTGACAAAGACTCTACAAGCATCCCCCGTGGTGCTGATGATATCGTTTCTGGTCTTGACAGTGCCGATGTTTCTGGCATGACGATAGGCGTCCCCGACCATCTTCTCGACGAAGCATCTCCTGAGGTACGCGAAAATTTCTATGCTTCCATCGACGTCCTTAAGGGCCTTGGTGCAAAAGTCGTTGACGTCGACCTTTCGATCTTGAAATATTCTATAGCGCTATACTACATCCTTGCCACGGCGGAGGCTTCGACGAACCTAGCACGTTTTGACGGGATACGTTATGGCCTACGATCTTCACAGGCGAAGACTCTCGACGAGATTTACGACCTTTCTAAAGAAGAGGGTTTTGGCTTCGAGGTAAAAAGAAGGATTATTTTGGGGACATACGTCTTATCGTCGGGATTCCAAGATGCTTATTACCATAAGGCGCAGAAGATACGCACTCTCATCATAGATAAGTTCAACGAAGCCTTCAAGACGTGCGACATAATATCGTTGCCGACATCGCCATTCCCTGCTTTCGAGCTCGACGCCGTGAAAGACCCTATGCAGATGTATCTCTCTGACATATACACCATAGCGGCGAACCTTGCCGGCGTCCCTGCGATGAGCGTACCGTCGGGTTTCGCAAAGAATGGCTTGCCCTTGGGGATACAGTTCACGGGACCTCTTCTTGAAGACTCTCGCGTATGTCATATGTCATACGCATACCAACAGGCTACAAGCCACCATGAATGTCTACCATCTATTATCACGGAGGGCAAGTAAATGTCATATAATATCCCCGAAGGCTGGGAAGCGGTAATAGGTCTAGAAATCCATGTAGGCCTCAACACGGCATCGAAGCTATTCAGCGGTGCCCCTAACAGGTTCGGCGACGAGCCCAACACCAACATCACTGGAGTATGTACTGGAGAGCCTGGAGCTTTGCCTGTGCTCAATGAAGCTGCTGTCGAGAAAGCCGTACGTTTCGGCTGTGCCGTCGGTGGTGACGTCCAACACTTCAGCACCTTTGACAGGAAGTCGTATTTCTATCCCGACACACCAAGGAACTACCAGATAACACAGTTTTTCGAGCCTATACTTCGTGGTGGCACCGTCACTGCCGACGTTGGCGACGTGCCTATGACCTTCGCCATTGAGAGTGCCCACCTCGAAGACGATGCTGGGATGCTAAAACACTTCTCTACTTTCGCCGGCGTCGACTACAACAGAGCAGGAATTCCTCTTCTAGAGATCGTCTCCGAGCCGTGCATGCATTCTCCGCAAGAAGCCGTGGCGTATGCTACGATGATACGCGCGATAATGCATTACATCGATGCTTCGGACTGTAACATGGAAGAAGGGTCTTTACGTTTCGACGCAAATATATCTGTAAGGAAGAAAGGCGAAAAAGCCCTTAGGAATAAGATAGAGATAAAGAACATGAACTCTTTCTCTTTCATGGAGATGGCCGTCGACGCCGAGATACACCGGCAGATCAAGGAATATATCAAGAACGGTGACAAAGACCATAGCGAAGTCATAACGTCAGCGACATATCGCTGGGACAGCGAGAATAAAAAGACGGTACTCATGCGCCGCAAAGAAGAGGCCCACGATTACAGGTATTTCCCTGAGCCAGACCTCTTACCGATACAGCTCTCCGACGAATACATCAAAGACATACGCAAAACGCTTCCAGAGCTGCCCTACGACAAGGAAAAACGCTACCTCTCCGACTATGATCTTTCACATAAAAACGCCGCGTTCCTCGTCAGCGAGAAAACCATCGCCGACTACTTCGAAGAAGGTCTGAAGGCTTGCTCCAATGCAAAAAACCTGTGCAGCTGGATCATCGTAGAGTTCGCTGGGCGTCTGAAAGATACCGGCAAAAATATCACCGACAGTGGCATCAGCGCCAAAAACGTAGCATCTCTAGTAAACCTTATCGACGAAGGTACCATCACCGGAAAGATAGCGAAAAAAGTCGCCGACGATATGCTCTCAGCACCAGAAAAAAGCCCTGCCGATATCGTCGCAGAAAACCCCGAATACCAGCCAGTCCACGACGAAGAAGAGATAGAAAAACTCGTCGATGCCGTCATCGCAGAAAATACACAAGCCATAGAAAACTACAAAGCCGGAAACAAACGCGCCTTCGGCTCCCTCGTCGGCGCCGTAATGAAACTCTCCAATGGCAAAGCATCACCGCAAGTCGTCAACTCATTACTCCACAAAAAAATCTCTTCTTGAGGGGGAACGCTGTCCCCCTCAAACTCCCCCTGCCAAAGGAAACAAGTTTCCTCTGGACACCTAATTACAAAAGCGTCTTATTTTGCGACAAAATAAGACGCTTTTGTAATAGATTGTACCAAGAAGATCTGTTTTCTTCGTCTTGAGAGCTTTGAACGTTCTCCCACAATTGCCTTCTCTCCCGCCATCGGCGATTTTTGCTGGACCGCAAAAATCCTCTCCTCAGCGGGATATAATATTGTCAGGCTTGTCCTTATTACTAATCACCACGGTGTAACGGTGGTGATGACGGCAGAGACAAGGCAAATATTTAAGGCGTTTCGCCTTCACTATTTGATTTTGTCGCGGGGTTGCAAGGGGATATTTCCCCTTGCCGCGGGATTATTAAGGGGCGCGGAGACCCTTAATCGGAGCCCCTTGACGGGCTGAATGCTTCGAAGGATTCGGTTAGGTGTTTATTGCTGATATGCGTATAGCGGTCTGTTGTGGCGATAGTGGCATGTCCGAGCATTTCCTGTATGACGCGGAGATCGGCACCGTTATCAAGGAGGTGTGTCGCGAAAGAGTGTCTAAGTGTATGTGGAGATACGTTTTTCTCTATGTCGGCGTAGCGTACGTATTTCTTTATCATACGCCATATTGCTGTTCTATCGACGCGAGAGCCTTTTTTCGTTACGAATATCGGTGCTGCGGGGTCGGCGTCTTCACCACGATGATTTAGTAGGTAGTGGTCTAGGGCTTCTAGTGCTTTTGTTCCGATGGGCACCATACGTTCTTTTCCGCCTTTACCTTTTACGCGGATTACGGTGTCGTCGATGTCGTATATGCTTAGTGAGCATAGCTCCGACACTCTAAGTCCGCTGGAGTATAGTATCTCTATTATTGCTTTATCGCGGGAGCCGATTCTGTCGGTGATGTCGGGCTGTGCGATAAGGGCTTCGACTTCTTCAACGGTGAGGACCTCGGGTATGAAATCCCATTGTTTTGGCGCAGCCATATATATTGTGATGTCAGTGGTGATGACACCTTCACGCTTAAGGAAGCGGAATAGCACGCGTATTGTTATAAATGTACGATATAGTGTTGCGCTGGCGTAGCCTTTGGCTTTAAGAGTGGCAAGAAATGATACGATGTTTTCGTGGGTGACGTCGCGGAAATCTTCGATATTGCTAAGGGCGAGGTGTTTTACGAAAGACTCTATATCACGGCGATAGCTCTCTATGGTGTTGAGGGCAAGGCCCTTTTCCGAAGAGATATACAACAAAAAATCTGAAAATTCTGCATCGATAACGCTCATGTCTTCTATGATTGGCATTACTGTCGTTTTTGTCACGAAAAAAAAGCTTCTGCTTTATAATTTTTGGCACGGTAATTGCATTGTAATATGGAGATCACAAACCATAAAATCATAAGGAGAGGCGGCGATGACTACACCAGAAAGAAGAAGAAAAAGCAAGCGTTGGACTAGATTAATACCTCTTATCCGTCGTCCTCAACGAACAACACGCGAGCTTGTTCCTGTCCCTGTCCCTATCAAGCGTCGTGTCGACAAGTAGCGTTATTTTGTTTCCAGCATCTTATACCAAATCCATAAAATAAACCTGCAAATTCATCTCCATCTTTTTTGCGCAGAACATCACGCTCGATCTTGCTAACACATAAATGTTTGCTGCGATCTCCGCGCAATGTTCTGCACAAAAATCTTGGAGCCAATTTGCGAGTTTATTTCATGTCATTGGTATTAGCCTCTGGGATTTATGTCTCAGGGGCTTTTTTTATATGATTATATATTGATATTTTTGTTACAGTGCCAATGAATATACTTTTTCGAGGTGTTATATGGAAACTCTTGCAGGTTTCGTTGCAGGTTTTGCATTTTTTCTTGTCGGCATAAAACTTTTTTCCGGTACTATTCACCAGCTTACCAGCGACCGTGTTCGCGATCTTATGATGCGTTTCACTCCCAACAGTTTTGCTGCAGGTTTTTGGGGTATAATTTTGAGTCTTTTCACTGCCGGCAACACATTTCTTACGCCGTGTATTTCTGCTAGTTTAGCTACTGTAAAAGCTATAGACCTTCGCAAGGCATTGATGATAACGATATGGAGTCGTGTTGGCGCATGTTTTTACATATATGTTGCGGGCTTCAACATCGAGGTAGCGGTTTTGATGATGCTTGGTATTTCTGGGATATCTTTTGCTCTCGACAAGCCACGGCGTTTTGTTACTATGGCGACGTCGATATTTTATTTGAGCGTTGTTTTATTTGGCATACAGCTTATCAAGAGCAGCTCGAAGGTTCTCGTCGAGTATCCTTGGTTTGACAACATCGTTGTCTATGCTCAGGCTTATCCGTATCTCGCCTTTGTTGCTGGTTTTCTTTTTCTTATATGTGCTCAGAGTCTTTTCGGTGCTCTTGTCGTCAATCTCAGTTTTATAGGCTCTGGCATCTTCACTATCGACCAGGCGATATTGTTTGCTTTTGGCATATATGCTGCTGAGGCAATATTAAAGATTTTGTATCTTCCTGCTTTCAAAGATCGTTTCAAGCAAACCCTCGCCGTTCTTCCTATTTTCTACGCTGCTGCCATGACCATCGGAGTAGTTTTATTCTTAACAGAGACGCTGACGCATCTTTCTTTTGTTAAAGCTCTCGGCGGCATAGGACATCCGATGCCTAAAATTGTTATGGCGAACATAAATTTTTCGTATCACATCATCACGGCGATACTTCTTTCGTTGAGCATTGTCCCTATAGAACGTTTTCTTGAAAAGCTTATGAGGAAAGCCGAAGCTGAGGAGGTTCCTTCTGTGAACATACCTTCACAGATTCTCGACGACCCCCACAGCACCATAGCCCTTATTGACAAGGAGAGTCTACGTCTTGTAGGATATCTTCCTAAATACATGAAAAATGCCCGTTCGGGAAAGAGCCTGAAATTTCCTTCGTTATATAACAACCTCCACCGCGACCTCGAGAAGAACTTCGAGATAATTCTTTCCGTTTTCTCCGATCTTTTGAACCGCAACAACTACAACGAGCAGCTTTCGTCACAGATTTTGGCCAAGATAAAATGCCTCAACCTTACGGCTTCCCTAGAAGACAATGTCTATAGGCTTATGACTATCATCGACAAGCTCAGGAAAGAGCTCGTCGGAAATCCTGATCTTGCTGCAAAGCTTTTAACCTTCGGCGAAGCCACTGACACTATGATATTGTCTACGCTCGACGTCTTACGCGAGCCTCATGAAGAATTTTACCACGACGTTCTTCTTAAGATAACGCAAGACGACCGTACTGATATAATGAAAGAGATCCGCCGTGAATACCCTCAAGACATCGATGCTGTCGAGAAGGTCGACCTTCTAGCTCTTATAAATCTTTTTGAAAGTACCATCTGGATAATAAACAAGCTCTCGAAGGCATTAGAAGAGTCAAACAGCCGCGACAGAAAAAGCTTTAGAGAAAATGCTGTAAAAGATATAGCGTTGCAACGTCTCTCACAATAGAGCTTTATTGGCGCTCTTGTCTGTGATAACTACACCCTTCGGTGATTTGTTCTTTTCCGAAGCGTTCTATTCTCGGCCACTGCCGACATACTAGTGGTCGAAGGATATGGCATCCGCACTTGCCGTTTTTCATAAGGTACCTACAGCTTACGACGAGCATTTTTTCGCCATCGACATCGACAGGGTCGGTATTTCTTAGGTAGAAACCATTAACCTGTGTATTCCATACGAGGTGTCCTTTTCCTAGAAATGACCTTGGTGCTGTTATAAGGATATAATGGCAGCATTTCCCACAACGCGCACATTTCCCTGTCTTACGACGTGGAGGTCTGACTATCGACGAAGCAATCTTATTTGCCGCCATGTCGAGGGCGACGAACGGCAACATAATAACCCTTAGCGGCCATCTAAACAAAGGGCTCAGCCACTGTTTTGGTATTATATTGTCACGATCTTCACAATCACGAGGCTGTGAATATCTTAGTTCCTTCTTCATGGTCATCATCTCCAAAAAAAATAGCGTAGAACAGACAGGTAATTCCTGTGCGCTCTACGCTATAACTATCTACTATATATAGTCATTACCAAAAAGTTTAGCCTGCGCGTGCTGCGAGGACAATGACAAGGACTAGAGATACTATTGACATCAGCTTAATAAGAATATTCAGGCTTGGTCCGCTGGTATCTTTTAGCGGGTCGCCGATAGTGTCTCCGATGACAGAGGCTTTATGAGCGTCTGAGCCTTTACCACCGTGCTCTCCTTTCTCGATATATTTCTTGGCATTATCCCATGCTCCACCGGTGTTCGACATCGATATAGCTTGTAATACTCCGGTTACGAGTCCTCCAGCGAGGAACCCTCCAAGAGCTTCGAGTCCTAGTGTAAGTCCTACGACAACAGGTACGACGACTGCTAGCAGTCCTGGTATTACCATCTCACGTAGTGATGACTTTGTCGAGATATCGATACATCTTTTGTAGTCAGGCTTTGAGGTGCCTTTCATGATACCTTTATCTTCGCGGAACTGCCTGCGCACTTCGTCGATCATATCGAACGCTGAGCATCCTACGGCTTTTATCGTCATGCTACAGAAGAGGTATGGCATAACGCCTCCGAAGAAGAGCCCTATTATTACTAGAGGGTTCATAATATTTATCGAGGAAAGGTTAGCTTCTTTCGAGAACGTCGAGAACAGTGCCAGTGCGGTAAGTGCCGCTGATCCTATAGCGAAGCCTTTTCCTATAGCTGCTGTGGTGTTTCCTACGGAATCGAGGACGTCGGTACGTTGTCGTACTTCTTTACCAAGGCCTGCCATCTCTGCGATGCCACCGGCGTTATCTGCTACTGGGCCGTATGCATCTACTGCGAGGCTTATCCCTAGTGCGCTGAGCATCCCTACTGCTGCTATTGCTATGCCGTATAGTCCTGCGTAGTGGTGTGCTGTAAAGATAGCTGCTCCGAGAACGAGGATCGGTGCTACTGTACTCATAAGTCCTGTAGCAAAGCCTTCTATTATATTCGTTGCTACGCTCATCTCTGAAGCTTTAGCGATGTTTTTCACTGGGGCGAAATCCATAGAAGTGTAGTATTCTGTGATATATCCTATGGCGACGCCAGCGATAAGTCCGCTTATTGTTGCGAAGAAGACATCATAGTTCCCGAAGAGTTTGTAACTCAAAAATGCAGAAGCTATTATTACGATACCGTTACTTATCCACATACCTTTGTTTAGTGCCATGGAGACGCCTTTGTCATCTTTAGCACGGACGAAGAACGTTCCGATAATACTTGCTACGATACCTATACCTGATAGTGCTAATGGGTATATTGTCCCTATTGTTCCGTATGCTGCTAGTCCTAGTGCTAGTGCTGCGATGATACTTCCGATATAGCTTTCGAAGAGGTCTGCTCCCATTCCTGCTACGTCGCCGACATTGTCGCCTACGTTATCAGCGATGACGGCGGGGTTACGAGGGTCATCTTCAGGGATACCGCTTTCGACTTTACCGACGAGGTCAGCACCGACATCGGCGGCTTTAGTGAAGATACCACCACCTACGCGGGCGAATAGTGCCACGAAAGAGGCTCCCATTGCCATGCCGAAGAGGACATCTGTGTCATTAAAAATTCTGTATAGTGCGATGACACCGAAGAATCCTAGTCCTACGACGCTGAGTCCTAGTATCGACCCCGAAGAGAACGCCACACGAAGAGCGTGGTTTATAGACTTTCGTGCTGCTTGTGTCGTTCTTGCGTTAGCGATCGTTGCTACGCGCATTCCGATGAATCCTGCCAAAGCAGAGAATAGTGCTCCTGTAACGAATGCCACTACTATAGGGGCGCCCATAAGGAAGTAGAGTATCACTGCTACTGCGAAGATAAACCCCGCTAATATTGAATACTCTCTCTTCAAAAATGCCATAGCTCCGTCGGCGATGCTGCCGGCGATGTCCTTCATCTTAGCGGTTCCTGCATCCTGTTTCACCATTTTAATGCTGGTGATGACAACATACAAAAGCGCAAAAACAACAGGGATATAATACCAATTATTACCCATCAAAAATCTCCTCCAGAAATATAATTTTGAAAAATCGCCCTCTACAGGCGACAGTTTTTATAACGATGCGTACAATATACACAATATAAGGATATTTGTGGTAGCAAAATCAAGTGAGTCTGTGAATGTTCGTAGAAAAAGGTATGCGGTTACCAAGATTTGAACTTGGGACTTCTACATTATCAGTGTAGCGCTCTAACCAACTGAGCTATAACCGCATATAAAAGACATAACGCGCGACATTGGTTGTCACGCGTTATTTTGGAGGTTAGGAGACTCGAACTCCTGACTTTCTGCTTGCAAAGCAGATGCTCTTCCAACTGAGCTAAACCCCCATGCAAAGAAGTATAAACAATACAACAACACCTACAATTATCTCAACACTTTTTTTTGTATGCAGCTATGCTGCATTTCAATGCTCAATGAAAAATGAATGAAGCGTATCCTACGACGCGGGAGGTATCACCGGTAACGTCTCCGGAGTTTGCGTATTTTAGTAGTGTCGGCTTCCATTGTTGTTTTTTTGCTATTTCGATCATTGTTAGCAGTGGTATTTTTCCACAGGCATCGCCATTTTCGAGGAGGGCTTCGTAGTCAAGATCTTCGACTGCTTTTATTGTTGTATTGTCGAGGTCTACTGCGACGTCGTAGTCGTTGAAATGGCTGAGGTCGCTACTTATTATAAGGATGGTATCGTCGTCGAGGATTTTCATGATATCGTCAGCGAGGGCTTTAGCGTCGGCGTCACCGACGACGATGGGAAGTATCTCTATGTCGTCGAAAATTTCTTGTAGGAAGGGTATCTGCACTTCCAGGCAGTGTTCGGATCTGTGTGCGTTGCTATTTTTCTCTAAGGTATTTTCAGTGATTTTCACTGTGCCGAAGGGTGTCTCCCATTGTTCATTGTCGTCGGCGGCGTAGCCATTAAGGAAGGCCGTGTGTGCTGGCCCTACTATTATAGCTTTTCGTTTTTTATGTTTTTCCAGGATTTTATAGGCGTATGCTGCGACCTGTCCGGAGTATACTAGCCCTGCATGCGGGACGATGATGGCTTTAAGGTCTTTAATTTCTGTGGCATCGTCGACGTTATCGAGGAAGCCTTGTATCATCTCGTGAAGAGACAATGGGCTTGAAGGGTAGAACGTTCCTGCCACTGCGGGTTTCCGTATTTTTGTCATGACCAAACTCCTGGGATTTCCTTTCCGCATGTTTTGCATTTTCCTTTGTCGAAGGAATCTTCGACGACGACGGAATATCCGTTTCGGCTTATTAGCGGTGTAGAGCATTCGGGACAGTGTGTTGTAGAGTGTTCTTCGTCGAGGATATTTCCTACATATACATATTGCAGCCCTTCTTCTTTGCCGATATCGTATGCTCTATATAGTGAAGATGGTGGTGTTGGCTTGACGTCGAGCATTTTGTAGCACGGGTAGAATGCCGTGACGTGCCATGGTATTGTAGCATCAATTCCTGCGATGAATTTCGCTATGTTACGAAGTTCTTCGTCGCTATCGTTATGTCCTGGTATCAGCAGTGTTGTTATCTCCATCCATATTCCACGACTGTGAACTTCTACTATGGTATCTAGGACGTTTTGCAGCTTGCCGCCGCATATTTTTTTGTAGAAATCTTCGTTGAAGGATTTCAGGTCGATGTTGATGGCGTCAAGGAGTCCCGACATAAGGTTTAGTTCTTCGGTACTGTCATATCCGTTGCTTACAAAGATATTTTTGAGGCCTTTTTTTTCGGCGATTTTTGCTGTGTCGTGGGCGTATTCTGCGAATATCGAGGGTTCGTTGTAGGTATATGCTATAGTCTTTGACCCTGATGAAATGCATTCTTCAACGACATCATTTGGTAGCATATCGTCGCCCATAAGGGGGACTTTTTCTTTGAGTTTCTCGCGAGGGTCTTGTGTTGCCATGGCGATATCCCAGTTCTGGCAGAATTTGCAGTGGAAGTTACATCCTACGGTACCTATCGAGTATGCCGTTGTTTTGGGGAGGAAGTGGTATAGTGGTTTTTTCTCTATGGGATCGACGTGGTGTGCTACTGCTTTGCCATATACGAGAAGGTACAGCTTCCCGGCGTCGTTGTATCTAACACCACATATTCCTGCATGGCCTTCGGGGATGGTGCATTTGTGTTTGCATGCTGTACAGGCTACTTTTGAGTCTTTGTCATTCTCGTATAATATTGCTTCGTACATAGCTATTATCCCCGGAAAAACGCCGTCTTACTTTTGCCGATAAGAAGTTTAATGAAGCGCATTATGATGTTCTGCTTCATCATCCATGATATTGCGCGCCATCTTCCGAAATGTCTTCGTATTATTTTCCTTGTCTCGTAGAAGTGTCGTGTTATAGAGCTTCCTGTGGTGCTATACCCTTCGTAATCGGTGAAGACTCTCTTTATCCTTGCGATTTTTATTGTGGCATCGAGATAAAACCTGCACATGATATCGAAGCCGCCACGAAGATAATATCTTGTATCGAACTTGCCAATGCGTTTTAACGTGTCGGCACGAAACCAGCACGATTTTATACTCGTCGGCTGTTCCCCTCCTTTTAGGACGTCTAGGGTGAAAGGTCTCAACATAATTTTGGTGTCTTCGGAGTCGTCGTGGAGCATGCTTCCGCAGTATACGAGGTCGGGCATATCGTTATCTATCGCTGTTATTGCCATATACGACAGGGAGTCGTGAGAGATAAAAAAATCTCCTGGGAAAAGGATATTTATATATTCTCCTGTCGCCAGTGATATTCCACGGTTTATCATCTCGTAGCAGAAATACTTCGCCACGGAATATATATGTACGTCATCGAGGCGGTAGCTGCGTATCATCTCGATGGTGCGGTCTGTAGAGCTTGCATCGATGATGATAATTTCAAGGTCGGCATATCTCTGCTCGGCGAGGCTAGACATAGTACGTCCTATCCATTGAGCGCTGTTGTTTGTAGGTATTATTACGGTGACGCGCGGGAGTTTCGCGCCCTCGGGGATCTTGTTTTTTTGACAAAGCTTCTCCCATGGGGACTGTATTTTCTCTGATTTTTTAGTGTTCATATTTCTCTACCGATAAAAATTACTTTATCTCGGAGGATACTCGCTGTTTGCTAGCAAGTCAATATTTTAGAGATAAACCTTGTATGTAAAGTAATTTTTATGGCATAATATTACCATAAACCGTTAGTAATAAACATTTTTTGAAAATAACAGAAAAACAAGGAGAATAATTATGACAGATTTTTCCGTACATACCGTTGCAAAGCCTGTTGCCCGGGCACTCGACGCCTTCGTCTACTATGACGAGCGTGTTAATCATGCAGAAGAAGCTATTGATTCGTTGGGACGTATAGTTTTTACAGCCTTACTTCATTCTGCCAATGCAGTAACTCTTGCTGCAAAATCCATTTTTAGAACATTAGCTCTTATGCCTCTTCCCATTACTATACCATTATCTTCATATGCAAATGCAAAAGATAAAAATCTCGGAGATGCATTTAAAAATAAATTCTCGCTCTATGGAACTAAAATGTCTGAATATTTTAATGGTACGGATGATATTGAAGATGGCAGAGAGCGTCACATTCCTGGTATTAAGGACTCAATAAAAGGTCTTTTCACACATGCTTTAAAAAATGCGGGTGAGACAGTCAAGCATACATTCCGTGCTGTCGTCTGGCCGTGGAATCGGCCTGACTTCTCTCGGCTGCCCTTTAGAAGTTCTGGCGCTGATCTTCCTCATCCATCTAATGGTGGTTGTGATTTTCAGACAACAATCGATATTTTAGATCCTGGCAATCTCTTCTCAGGCCCACAGACGGCCCCTACCGACCCTCAAACTCCTGGTGTTAAAATCGATTTTCTCGATGACTAACTAACATCATACCACGATTTCCCGTATATTTTTCTATAAAGCCGGCATTAATGCCGGCTTTTTTGTTCTTCCTTGAGAAAAAAACCTATTTGACTATACAATCTCTGACATCAACAAAGAACCTTATGAGGAACACGATGATAACCTTCCAAGATCTTATTACACGCCTGTCTAATTACTGGAAAGATAATGGGTGTGTCGTCCATAAGGGCTACGACCTCGAGGTTGGTGCCGGGACGTTCAACCCTTCGACATTTTTGCGATGTCTTGGTGGCGAGCCTTACAAGGCGGTATATATCGAGTTATGTCGTCGTCCTTCCGACGGAAGGTATGGCGAAAATCCCAACAGATTGCAGCAGCACCATCAGTGTCAGGTTATTTTGAAGCCATCGCCTTACAACATCCAGGACCTGTACTTAAGATCTCTTGAAGCTATCGGCATCGACCTCAAAGCCCACGACATCCGCTTCGTCCATGACGATTGGGAGGGCCCTACCCTTGGCGCTTGGGGGCTAGGTTGGGAAATATGGCTTGATGGCATGGAAGTCACGCAGTTCACATATTTCCAGTGTGTCGGTGGTTTAGACCTCAAGCCCATCACCGGAGAGCTTACTTACGGCCTCGAAAGGCTAGCGATGTACCTTCAGAATGTCGACAATGTCTATGACCTGCAGTGGGACGAGAATCTCACCTACGGCGATGTATACCATAGGAACGAGGTGGAGTGGAGTACGTACAACTTCGAGCATGCATCTACGTCGATGTGGTTCAACCATTTCAACGACTACGAAGCCGAGGCAAAGCGTGCTATGGCGCAGAAGCTCGTCCTTCCTGCCTATGATTTTGTTATGAAGGCCTCTCATGCTTTCAACATCCTCGATGCGAGGAATGCCATCTCAGTCTCCGAGCGTACGGGTTATATTGGACGCATCCGCGATCTTTCTCGTAGCATCGCCGAGTCGTATATCGCCAGCAGAGAAGAACAGGGACATCCTCTTATGGGGCGTTTCCCCGAAGTCGTTGCTCCTGCTGTAGAGCGCGAAGATAGTGATGAAAAACACCCACATGCTCCCGAAGATTTCATTTTGGAGATCGGCAGCGAAGAGCTCCCCGAGACGTTCGTTCCTATCGGCATCGCCAACCTCAAGAAAGCTGTTAGCTCGCTCCTCGACAAAGAAGGCCTTGCCTATGATGACATCATTGGTTACGGCACGCCACGGCGTCTTACTGCCCACGTCAAAGGTCTCGCCCATGAAAAACCTGCAACTTCCGTAGAACGTCGCGGTCCTGCAATCTCCGTTGCTTTCGATGAAAAAGGCTCTCTTTCAAAGGCGGGTAAAGGTTTCTTCGCATCTATCAACGTAGAGGCGTCCTCTCTTGAAGACGTTCGCTCTGGCGACGTCGAAGGGATAGAGCTCCGCACGATAAAAGGTGGAGAGTATCTCTTCGCCAGTGTTACGACGCCGCAGAAACTCACCGCAGAGATCCTCGCCGAGAAGCTTCCCTCCCTGATCCTTGGTCTACACTTTCCTAAGACGATGCGTTGGGGCGACGGAAACATAACATACGCACGCCCACTGCGCTGGATACTTTCTCTCTTCGGTAAAAAGGTCGTACCTTTTGCTATCGATGGCATACTCTCGGGCAACTACTCGTTCGGTCATAGGCAGCTCGACGATGTAAGGTTCACCGTCCCTCATGCTTCGCGATACCTTGCTGCTCTTAAAGACCACAACGTCCTCGCTGACGTTGATGTCAGGACGGCGAGCATAAAGAAACAGATCGAAGAGATCGAGAAGGAGTCTGGCAACACCGTCATCGCCATCGACAAAGTCCTCCCTAGCGTCGTGAATCTTTCAGAGTGGCCGATGCTTACTACGGCATCTTTCGACGAACGCTTTCTTAAGGCTCCCAAAGAGGTTCTTATCTCCGAGATGGTCCATCACCAGCGATATTTCCCTGTAGCAGACAGCGATGGTGAGCTTGTCAACACCTTCGTCATCACCGCCGACAACACCCCCAGCGACACTATACGTTCAGGCAACGAGAAAGTCCTCTCTGCGCGTCTCAGCGACGGCGTTTTCCTCTACGACCAAGACCTCAAGAAAACCCTCGAAGCCTTCAACGAAAACCTAAAAACCATCACCTTCCTCAAAGGCGTAGGGAGCATGCATGCAAAAGTAGAGCGTCTCGTTGAGAACACCGCCCTAATCCATGGACTTCTTCCTCTCGGCGACAAAGACACAGCAACGCGCACTGCACTGCTCTGTAAGGCAGACCTCGCGACGAAGCTTGTCTGCGAGTTCCCTGACCTCCAAGGCATCGTAGGGAAACGCTATGCTACCATCAACGGCGAAAGCGACGACGTAGCGCTCGCCATCGACGAACACTGGATGCCTCGCGGTGAGAAGTCCCCTCTTCCGCAGTCTCCTGCTGGCGTAATCGTCAGCATCGCCGACAAGATCGACAACATAATAAGCTGCTTCTCTCTAGGCCTCAAGCCGACATCTTCCAGCGACCCTTATGCCCTACGACGACAAGTACTCGGGATAATAAAAACCCTTGTAAACGGAAGATACAACGTCTCGATAGTAGATATCCTAACCCGCTGCTTCGAGAACTTCAAGCTCTCCCAAGAAAGCATCGCTAACCCCGACGCCGTCGCCGACATCCTCGTCTTCATCACCAACAGGATAAAAACCGTCTTCCAAGAATACGGCCTCGCCTACGACGAAATCGAAGCATCGCTGTCACAAGGCTTCGACGATATATACGACATCTTCTGCCGCATCAACGCCCTAAACACCTTCAGAAGCGCTTCCCCAGAAGCCTTCAAAGACCTTTACGAAGTGTACAAGCGCTCAAAAGGACAGCTCAACAAAGAACCACAACACCCCTTCTCCGAAGAGCTCCTCGCCGCCACAGAAGAAAAAGCCCTCCACGATGCCCTCACTACCGCCGAAGATGCAGTAACCTCAGCAATATCGTCGCACGACTACCCCGCCGCATACACAGCCCTCTCAACACTACAACCCCCTCTCGCTGACTTCTGGACACATATAAAAGTCCTCGACGACGACACCTCAATCCGCAATAACCGCCTCTCACTACTACAACGCACACTCTCCCTCTTCGCCACACTCCTCGACTTCTCCAGAATCCGCTGCTAGTGATGGTGAGGGACTCCGCCCTCCCCATGCCCCTCCCGCCAGAGGAGAAGTTCTCCTCTGGACTCCCCAATTAAGAGCAAAAAAGCCTCTGGCGAAACCGCCAGAAGCCTTTTTTGCTCGTCATTAGGAAATTCAAAGCAGGCGCTACACCTTTGGTGGAAAAGAATATGGAAAAACCGAAACCACCATGCCACCTATTCCTATTATATCATCGCCATCGAACCCGCGATTTTTACCAAATTTGTGGTCAACCGCTACAGATGGAGGTGAAATTTTATACATTTTGACAAGGGCATGTCTTGAGACATGGCCGAGGAGAAACGTATAAAAGGTTGCCTCCAGCTGTAGATGGTTGGCCATGAATTTGGTAGTAATTGCGGGTTGAAACGATGGTGATGACACGGCAGTAAAGAAAAGAGCAAAGGCGTCTCGCCTTTGCTCTTTTCTTTGTCGCATACATGGGGAGTCCAGAGGCGGACACCGCCTTTGGCGCGGGTTTGTTAAGGGTGCGCGGAGCACCCTTGACCGCGGAGGCCCCTTAACTGACGGTTGGTGGAGATTTTTGAAGGTCGTTGAATTGTTTTAGTAGGGACATTGTGTCGTCGTCGGAGTGTGTGTTTTTTATGGCGTCGTTGATATTTTGTTTTTGTTGTATCCAGTTTCTTTCGAGGATTTTCTGTATGGTGTTTATGACGTGTTCTTGTGCTTTCTCGGTATTGATTTTTTTTGTGATAAGTTCTCTGAGGAAGTGTTGGTGGTGTGGGTTGTCGAGAGCTATTGCTAGGGAGAGCATATCTGGCGCGCCTTTTTCGTCGTAGTGGTCGTAGTAATGCTGGAATATCGTTTTGCAGATGTCGTCGTGTAGGTCTTCGGCGGTGATATTGTTTTTTACTATGGAGACGATTTCTTCGTTATTCTCTCCGGCGACGACGAGCCACCTTAGCAGGTCGCTTTCGAGGATTTTGTTGGCGTCGACATTTTCATGTCGCACGCTATCGCCTTTCTTTATATACCGTCGTGGTGCTACTGCTTCGATGCCGACGACATCTTCTGGGACGCGCGTCAGGAAGGCAAGTTTTCTTAGGCTTTCGTGTATCATCACCCTATCGTCCCATCCTCGTATCACTGTAGCGATATCTTTTATCGCCTCGCTCTTCGCTGCTGGTGACGACATATCGACCATCGTCGACATATGTTTTACTAGGAAAGTCAGGAAGTCATCGCTTTTCTCTAGGAGTTTCGTAAACCCTTCGATGCCGTGTGTCGTTATTATTGTGTCGGGGTCGGCGTCATCGGGGATAGCGACGACGTATACTTCGACGCCTTTTTTCTGGAAGAGGTCCCCTATCTTCTGTGCTGCTTTTTTTCCTGCAGCATCACCGTCGGTGGCGAGGTATACTGCGCTGACGCCTAGGTCTGTGAGAGCTTTAACATGTCCTTCACAGAAAGCCGTCCCTAGTGGCGCTACTGTTATGTTGAGGCCTTGCTGTATAAGTTTAAGGGCATCGATCTGCCCTTCGACGATTATCGCCTTACGTTCTTTGGCGATACGCCTTCTGCAGTAATTTAGTGCGAAGAGTATCTGTGACTTTTTAAATAGCGGCGTCTCTGACGTATTGATATACTTCCCGCCGAAGGTTTTCTCATGATATTTCCGTGCTGAGAATCCAACAACGTTACCCATGGCGTTATTTACTGGGAACATTATACGCTCTGTGAAGAACTCCCTCTTGCTGCCGTCTTCGCGTTCTGCTAGGAGTCCTGATGCTATCATTATCTCGTCGGAGATCTTCTTGGCGTGCATCATCTTCCTGAAGGCCCCGGCTTTTTTCGCTGCGAGTCCTATACGAAACTGTTTTATAAAGTCGAGATCGATTCCGCGGTCGTAGAGATATTTCAGAGCATCGTGACCTTCAGGAGTGTGTAGTAATGTATAGTGGTATATGTCGGTGGCGAGGTCTAGGGCGCCCTTCATAGCGGCACGACTGGGGCCTTTATCTTCAGGGCCATCGACATAGTCGAGGTGCACGCCGAACTTCTCGGAGAGGCTCTCTACGGCGTCGCTGAATGACATCTTCATATACGTCATAAGAAACTGTATAGCGTCACCATGAGCGCCACATCCGAAGCAATGGTAGCTGGTATCACCGCGGCGTACTATGAACGAAGGAGTCTTCTCGTCATGAAAAGGGCATAGTGCTTTGTATGTCGCTCCTGCTTTCTTAAGCTCGACATGAGAGCCTACGACGTCTATAAGGTCGATACGCTGGCGCAGTGTCTCTAGGCTTTCTTTAGTGAAAAACTTCATATATTTGTCTCCTTAGAGATAAAATCATATCATACTGTATGCCTTTAATGCCAGCTATCCCCTGCCAAAAAAAATATAGCTTCTAAACCCATGACGCTAAAGAGAAGAGCGATTAAAATATTTTTTATGGGCTTACACAAAACATTCCATCTGTTACGATATAGAAGATTAATTTTTCATGTATCTTAAAACCCGGTTGGCCCCCTATCCTTTGCCATAGGGTTTTTGCAGTGGTACAGATACGAAGATGAAAGACGAGCGAATGTTAAAACATTCGCGAGGATAGAAGCAAAGTAAATGCGCTGCTGCAAAAAGATATATGGTAAAGCTAAATAATAACAAACGGGAAAATAAAAACAACAAGTAATAACAAAGGCTTAAGATATTTGTTTTTATATAGTTAAAGACTCTTGTTAGAACTTTTAAAAAGAAAAAATGCCCTGTTTCCTATAGCATCCATAGTGTCAGGCAATCTGGCTCATTTTACTCCTCGCGAATAGTTACAACTATCCGCTTGTCGTGCACTGAGCCATCTTACCTAACTCTATGGCGCTAAAGAAAAGATAGGAAGACAACCGGGTTTAAATATAATGGAGGTATTATTTTATGAAATCTACAGTTTTATTATCGCTCGTAGCAGCGATGTTTTGTATGACGAGTTCCGTCATCGCCGAAGAGTCTATCGCCGACAAAGATGTTGTTGACGCCAAGCCTATAGAAGTTTTGCTTCTTTCTGCCTTACCGGCATCGGGAAAATCCGAAGCACGCCGATATCTTTCGAGTCTCAACGCCGAAGAGTGCCTTAACCAGTTTGGCATTGGCGAGACTGTACAGCTCGACGACTTTCCTTATGTTTTCTTCATGCGCCGTATCAGCGACGAGCTAACTGCTCGCGGTGAAGAAGGAATGTTCTTCATCTCTCCAGCTTTACCATTCCGCAATCCAAAAGAATGGGGAACGCTCATACATCTTGTCAACGAAGACTACGAAGACCTCGTTGCTGGAAACATACCTAACCCTAAGTCTGCTGCAGAGTGGCTTTTCAATCGCATCGACAAGGCGCGCATGAAAGTCGGCGCTGCTCCTGAGCTAGGACTCCTTCCTGCTGATATCAGAGAAGAGCTTATTGCTACTCTAGAAGACGAAGCAGCAAGCCTTCTAAAGAATAAGATCGCCGAGGTCCCTGAGAGTCTCGACGGAAAGACTGTCGTCATCGAGTTCGCCCGTGGTGGTGCTGAAAGTTCTACTTACCCATTACCGGCACCGTTCGGATACAAATATTCGTTTTCACAGCTTAGCGATACTATCCTCGAAAAGGCTTCGATACTATATATATGGGTCGACCCTGCAGAATCTCGCCGCAAGAACCTTGCGCGTGCAAACCCTGACGACCCTGGTTCTATTTTAAGCCACTGCGTCCCTCAAGCTGTGATGTATGGCGACTATGGCACCGACGATATAGCTTGGCTCCTCGAGACTTCTGACGTAAAAGACACTGTACGTGTCGAGACCGATGGCGGCGTATACCACCTGCCTTTAGGACGCTTTGACAATAGGATTGACAAAACAACATTTGCCCATGGTCCCGTCGAAGACTGGAAAGACAGCGACATTGCCGAGATACGTGCTGGCCTCGAAGAGGCTTTTGCTCCTCTTACAGGAAATGGCTAAGCCACAGAGTATATCGAAAAACAGAAGGTCGCTCATCTGGGCGGCCTTCGTTTATATAATGGTAAAGTAATATGACACAAAAAATAACTACAGAAAAAGCTCCCAAGGCGATAGGTCCGTATTCACAGGCTGTCGTTGCTGGAGGTTTTGTTTTCGTCTCTGGGCAGGTGCCTATAGACCCTGACACTGGCGCTCTCGTCGACGGTGATATAACGACGATGGCAGAAAGAATCCTCGACAACATCGAGAACGTCTTAGAAGCTGCTGGTTGCGGCATGGAAGACGTCGTCCGCGTTGATATCTTTATGAAAGATCTCAATGATTTCGTTGCTGTCAACGATGTATATGCTAAGAGATTTACTGGCTCTGTCCTTCCTGCGCGACAGACTGTAGAGGTAAGCAGACTCCCTATCGATGCCGTCCTTGAGATGTCGTGTGTTGCTGTGAAAAAATAGAATCATAAAAAAAACGCCACCTAACGGTGGCGCTTTTATCTACGTTTCGAAACTATCATCTTGTCGTGTGCTGAGCCATCCTAGCAGCTCCAGGCGCGAAAAGAAAGACAGCGGGCAAAGCGTCTTTATGGCTACTGACTTTTAATACCTCTCGAACAAACGTATCTTTAAAAATAGAACACGGTCTAACTGTTTCCGGAATGGCTTTCTTCTTTATATTTTTACCAATAATCACGATATCATGAGAAAGCACTCCCAGCACAGATACTTTTAATCCAGCAAGCAGTAAAGGACCTACGGAAAAAACAGCACCTGCTGCAAGAAGAGCGCCAAAAATTCTAACAGCAATAGAAGCTACTCTATATTTTAATGCATCTCCCTTGAAAACAGTTTTGATGTCATTACCTAGCTCACTTAAAAAATCTCCAGCAATTTTTATTGGTTTGCTTATCATTGGATTGCTTACAGTCATAATCATTCTCCTTAAGTTTGTTGATTCTATGCTACAGTTATAAACGAAAACGGGGATTTTGTCAATAAGATCCTTGATATTCCGGATTGCTATGATATTTAGTACAAAAGGCTTACACGGTGAAATGGGGATTCTACTATACAGTAATCAGCAAGGTACACAAAAGGCGTAAATCGTCGTGGTAAAAGATGGCGTTCTGCTAGACGGTAGGTCTTTTACCTTCTTTAGATTTAATGAGTGCTATCTCCGTCCCTATAGGTCCTATTATTTCGTCGAACACTATCGATGCTAGAACTATAGCTGTTATCGTTGCTGATATTTCTGGGATAATATCTTTCACGATATATATCAGTCCTATTGCCACCCCTGCTTGTGGGACGAGCCCGAGTCCTACATATTTCTGTACGACTTTTGGTGCTTTACTGATACGCGCCCCAAGCATTCCGCCGAAGACTTTCCCGCACCATCGCGTTGCGACATACATCAGCACGAGGTGCCACACCTGTGGTATCAATGCTATCTGCAGTCGTGCTCCTGCTAGGGCGAAGAACAGCACTATTATTATCTCTTCGATATTTTCTACTGCTTTAAACAGTTTTCTCGAGGCGTGGAATGTGTTGGCGACGAAACATCCTGCGACCATATTCGTCAAGAGCGGAGATATATTCAGCGCTATTGATACACCACATCCTAATAGCACCAGGCTTACTGCTATATATATGTGGTAACTATCTTTTTTATTGCCGTTAACAATATAGTTTATGCTAAAGCCGATAAGCATCCCTATAACAATAGCTCCTACCAGCTGCACGAGTGATGTCAGGATGACATGCCAGCATTCTGTCGAGCCATTTCCCATCATCGCCAAGACTATAGCGGCGACGACGCCGAAAAGTGCTAAGCATATCGCATCGTCGATAGCTACTATCGCTAACAGTGTTTTTGCTAGGGGTCCTTTAGCTTTAAGTTCTTTGATTATAGCGAATACTGCTGCAGGTGCTGTTGCGGCGCTTATCGCTGCAAGCAGTGCCGCTATAGGCGCTGATCTGCTGATGAAATATATCCCTATAAAGACGAGGATGAAAGTCGCTAGCGCCTGAAAGACTGTTATGAATATAATGTGTTCTTTTAGCTTGCGTAGTGCGCTGATTTTTATCCTTCCGCCAATGATAAAAGCGATGAACCCTAGGGCGGTATATCCTATGAAGTCGAGGTCTTCGATGATTTTGGCATTGACGATATTTGTCACGGAGGGCCCAAGGACAAGCCCTACGATGATATACCCTATTATTGCTGGGAGTTTCAAGAACGTCATAATTCTGCTAGACGTATATCCCAGAAGAAAAAACAACCCTAGCGCTAAAATATCGTTCATGGCGATGTCCTATTTTGTTTGTATATAGACATTTCTTATCACAAACATCGCTAATGAGACAATGAAAAAACATTAGTAGCACATTTTCAATATATCATCTTTAGTGAGGGAGGATTTATTTTCTTCTCTCATATCACAAACGACCCTCCCCTCTTTCATTCCTAAAATTCTGTTTCCGTAATCGATGGCGTGTTGTATATGGTGTGTAACCATTATCGTTGTGATATTCTTCTGTCGTATTATTTCTGTCGTTATTGCCATTACGTTTTCCGCCATCGTATGGTCTAGTGCGCTGGTATGCTCGTCGAGCAGAAGCAGCTTTGGTGGGTGCATAAGACACATCGCCAGCCCCAGCAGTTGTTTCTCTCCTCCCGAGAGTTTTTTTGCTGGCATTTCCATCATATCGCAAAACCGCGGCAAGAATGTTTTTAGATACTTTCGATATTTTTCATATAGCGCTGTTTTTTTATAAGGCACAGGTTCCGTTCCTTTTGTGTCTGCGAGAAAACAGTTTTCAAATACCGTCATATCTCCAAATGTTGACATCTCGACGTCTTGCGTCAGCGTCCCGACGAACCGTGAGATATCTTTTATCGTCATGGTTTTCGCATCACGCCCATCGACGACGATCTTTCCTTGTGTAGGTTTGAAGGTGCCGTTCAGCATTTTTATGCAAGAGCTTTTCCCTGAACCATTACCTCCGAGGAGGACGATGAAGTCTCCTTGTGACACTGTGAGGTCGAGGTTTTTTATTATTGCTCTGCCATTTTTCGACAATACGAGTGTTGTATCTTCGAATGTGGCGATAATATCTTCTTTCATAATGCTCCCTCCATATGTTTTTCTGGTTTTGCTGTCATAAGAAAAGATGCTAATGTCACTCCCATTATCATCTTCAAATATATGGGGTTTAGCTGCAGTTTTATGAAGAAATTCATCGCCGTGAAATATATTACGACGCCGGCGAAGCAGAACATCAGCATAACATGGTGAGGTTTTTTCTCGTCGCCGAATGCCGCGCCATATAGTTGGTTACCTATTATCACTGTCCCTATACCTATAAGGCCGACTCCTAGCCCCATGGCACTATCGGCATATCCATTGACTTGTGCTGTCAGCGCCCCACACATTGCTGCGAGGGCGTTGCTGATGACGAGTCCTATTATGCGGTACATCTCGGCGTCTTTTCCTATCCTTAGTAGAAACTGTTTATTGTCTCCGAAAGCGCGTAGGAACAGTCCTATCCGCGAAGACATCATCACGCTGAGGAACGTCATCGTCGTTGCTGCTACGATTATGAAGAACAGCGTTTTAGACGCCTTTTCTTGTAATGGCATAAAACCTTGGAAGATCGTTATGATGGTATCTTTTCCTAAAATACTGATGTTTGGCCTTCCCATAACGATAAGCGTCGCCGAGCTCAGTATGAAGATGGCGAGCACCCCTGATATCAGGGGTGCTACGTTACATCTATGCATAAAGCTCGTCATCGTTCCTGCCAACGCTCCTGCCATACACGCTGCTGCCATTCCAACAAAAGGGTCGTAGTTTTCCGTCAAGAGTCTGGCGAACACCGCCGCTCCTATAACGAAACTTCCTTCGACGGTGAGGTCTGGGATTTTCAGTATGTTAAAGCTTAGAGAAACCGCCGACACTAGAGGAAAAAAGATACAGCTTTGCATTATAATTTGTATTATGCTGTTACCCATGGCTTTCACCTTCGGAATCTACGATGATGTCGTGATACCCCTCTTTCTTCGCGCATGTCGCTATTGCATCGGAATCAATTCCTTGTGCTTTGCATGCTGCTGTGTTGATAAAAACCTTAAGGTCTTCGAGAACAACAACGGCTTCGAGGTCTTCACTTTCTCCTTTTAGGATCTTTTTTATCTGTTGTCCGCCGATAACGCCGATATCTTTCTCTTCAACGGCGAGAGCGAAAGCCCCTCCTGTTGCTATAGATCCCAGGTCTGATGTTATCAGTGGAACGCCAAGCTGTGCGGCTTTCTGTGCGAGGGTTCCGCATGCGCTGACGACAAGGTGATCTTTTAAGATAACGATAGCGTCAGTTTTGCTGTCGATGGCGTTGCTTATCGCATACATATCGGCGAGACTCTGAACCATCAATCCCTGCACCTCTATCCCTGCATCTTTCGCCACAAACGAAAACTCGTGTGCATCGTTATATGCCTTCAATGAGGCGCTATATACTATGGTAAGGTGTCGAATATCGACGACTGCCTTCTTTATAAAGTTTAGCTGTGTCGCCAACGATATCTCGTCTAATATCACCGAAAATTTCTCGGGGCTATAATTTTCTTGTTCTTCGACAGCATAGCTTGCAAGTCCTACGACGGGGATATCGTCTGACATCTTCAGCGCCATAAGCGTAGCGTCGGTGCCGATAGGCGCTATGACGTCGACCTTGTTATCGATAAACTGCTGTATGATGCTTCTCTGCATCTCCGCTTCGCCATAGGCGTTCTGTACGACGATATTAATATCGTCGTCATCTAAAGCCTCATACACTCCTGCCACGATCTCGTCCATAGCGACGTGCGGCATCGGGACGACGACACCGACGACCTGTCGATGATCTTTCGTTAGGGACGTAGTATATATGGCATAACTTGTTATCGCCACTGCTATGGCGATGATATAATAATATTTCTTCATTGGTAACCTCATAAATAAATGGTAAAAAAAATTGACGCAGCACATCACGCTGATTGTGCGTACGTATCAATATATTACTGACCTTACGCGCCACTCTCACTTTATTGGCGTGCTGCAAGGAACAATCTACTAAGTATTCCTCCTCACCCAGCTCTTCAGAGCTTGGTTCGTCGGAAATACTTGCATCTTGCCCCTTTCGCTACACCACTAAAGCAAGATTAGCGTGCAACATCAGTATGTTATATGAAAACAGGGAGGATTGTTATGGCCTGGGCGGCCACCAAGAGAAAAACGGCAGTACACTGCTATGCGTCGAAGCGTCGACTTCTAACAAAACAATGCTAGTATCTATAGAGTTTTCCATGAAATGTACTATACCTTATATAATTGACATCATGTTACTTAACTATCAAAAAAAATACAAGGAAATTTTTAGCCCATGATTGAGACCTAATCTCTTCTACCATAGATTCCTCTTTTTTTATTGCAAATAAAGACTATATTCTTTATAATATCCTGATAAACAATGAGATATCGGTTAATAACAACAAAAAACAACGGTAATAATAAAATTATGGAAATACAACCTAAAGCGGCAACTTTTGATCAAGGACACGCCTTACAAGAAGGCGCTCCAGCTGCCGATCGCCAAGAACAAGGTGTTAATTTTTCTTCTGCCAGCAGGGAAACAATTGCGGCGATTAGGCTCCTTACTGGTGACTTTTTTAGTTTGCGACTAAAAAAAGAAGAAGAAGAAGAAGAAGAAGAAGAAGTGAAGATTCTAGTAGGTCTCTGTAAAAAGCAGCCTCCCGCTAATACAGACCATTTAAGAGCTACAGTAATTCCTAGAGGAAATGTTTCTAAATGTCTTAAACCTAGAACTCCGTTCAAGGTTGATAGCTCATTTTACAGAAAACAAGCCCAAAGAAAAGATGAAAAAGCTAGCAAAAAGAAAAGAGGTTCAAGTAGAGATGTATCGTCGATAGAAAACAAACGCCCTCGTTCACTTACTGATAGTAGCCAATAACATATAACTATTTTATCCTGTACGTCTACGTCGTCCTTGTGCAGCGAAACCATGTTTTTCCTGCCTTCCGCCTTTCTTTCCGAACGAGTTCGATTTTCCACGATATGATTGCGTTTGTTTATTTTTGCCTTCTCTTTTGCCATGAGAGGCATTGCGTCCTTGTCTGATAGGCTCAGCCTTTATCGAAGGGTCAGGCTCATATCCTGGCATCACCTCTTTCGGCAATTCACGCTTTATCAGAAGTTCGATATCCCTAAGAAGTTTATGTTCGTCGATACATACCAACGACATCGCCTCGCCTTCCATTCCTGCGCGGCCAGTACGGCCGATACGATGTATATAATCTTCTGGAACGCTTGGCAGGTCGAAGTTTACAACGTGGGGAAGCTGGTCGATATCAAGTCCTCGAGCAGCGATGTCTGTAGCTGCGAGCACACGAACATTTCCAGCCTTAAAATCTGCCAACGCCTTGGTACGTGCTCCCTGACTTTTGTTGCCATGGATCGCCGCGGCGGTGATGCCATCGCTTTCGAGCTGTTTAGCAAGACGATTGGCGCCGTGTTTTGTCCGTGTAAAGACGAGGATCTGCTTCCAATTATTCGAAGTGATAAGATGTGACAGCAGCTCGCGCTTACGCTCTCGGTCGACAGGATGAACTACCTGTCCTATTCCTTCAGCCATAGCATTGCGTCGCGCCACCTCTATAAGAACCGGCGAATCTAACAAGCCATCGGCAAGTTTCTTTATGTCGTTGGAGAATGTCGCCGAAAACAGTAAGTTCTGGCGTTTTTTTGGTAGCAGCGCAATGATCTTACGGATGTCGTGGATAAAACCCATATCGAGCATGCGATCGGCTTCATCGAGGACAAGTATCTCGACCCTAGAAAGGTCAACGCTTTTCTGTCCAGCGAGGTCAAGTAGGCGTCCTGGCGTTGCCACCAAAATATCAACACCTTGTCGCAGCCTCACCATCTGTGGCTTAATATTGACACCGCCAAAAACAACGGTAGACTTCAATGGCAGATGCTTGCCGTAATCTTCTACGCTTTCACGAACCTGAGCAGCGAGCTCTCGCGTCGGTGTAATAATCAGTGCCCGCACACGCCGCGGGCCTTTGCCGGGGGCATCTTTGCTGAGAAGCTGTAGCAGCGGCAAGGTAAAACCTGCAGTCTTTCCCGTCCCTGTCTGTGCGCCGCCCATAATATCGTTTCCCTTAAGAATAATAGGAATGGTCTTGCTCTGTATCGGTGTTGGCTCGGTGTAACCTTTCTCGGAAACAGCACGAAGCAGCTCGGCCAAAAGGCCTAGTGAATCAAATGACATATAAAATACTCCAAAAAATGTCTGCACAAGACTTATGCCCTTGTACGATCCAGACAAGATATGATTTGTTTCGAGGCGAAGCAATCAAGCTTCATACCACGAAAATGTTAGGCGCAGACCGAAAGTGCGCCGAAGATTAAACATCATACCACAACCGTCAACAGAAGTCACTAACAATAAAATACTTCATCGCAAAACACTGTTATATAGGAGCACTTTTTCATTTTCTCTTTAATTTTGCTTAACAATCTGTGGAAGAAAATGGTAGACTCACGATAATCATGCAAGATACAAAAAAGGGAGGGTGTTGTATGAATAAACCCATACTATCGCATCATTTTACGACAAGGCAGCCTTCTTCGATCCGTCTGTCACAGATCGAATTTCTTAAGAGAACAGACGGCGTCGAAGCCATCAATGTCGCCATCGGTAATGTAAGTCTACCGATGCATCCGGCGATGATTGAAAGGATGAAAACGCTTACTGACGAAGGCTCCCCTTTCAGTGAAGGCGTCGTCTCCTATTCTCCTTCTATGGGGGCGCCTGAAGCGAATATAGCCTTCAAGAATATCATTGCTTCTTCTGGTTTCGACACCGCCAACCTACGAACTATCGTAACCGATGGCGGTAGCATGGCGATGGAGCTTATGATCCTCGGAGTCTGTGGCGCTGCCGGCGCCGACGAGAAGCCTCTCATGCTCATCGACGCCGTCTATACCAACTACATCTCGTTGGCAGAAAGAACTGGCAGAAAAACTGTTTCTGTAAGGAGGACTCTGCTTGCTTCAGGGCAGTTCTCTATGCCCGACATTGCCGAAATCGAAGAGGTCATCAAGAAAAACAGGCCCGGCGCGCTTCTCGTGATACCTTACGATAACCCTACGGGGCATTTTATCAACATCGACATGCTTACCGCTCTGGCGAAGCTGTGCGTAAGATACAACATGTGGCTTGTCAGTGACGAAGCCTACCGCGAACTGTTTTACACGGAAGAAGCTGTTTCGAGCATATGGGCTATCGACGACGCCCTTGTCAAAGGCATCGAAGGTCGTAGGATAAGCATAGAGTCGGCATCGAAGGTATGGAACGGCTGTGGCCTGAGGGTAGGCGCTCTCGTCACCGACAACCAAGAATTCTATAACAAAGCTCTGGCGGAATACACTTCGAATCTATGCGCAAATACTATAGGACAATATATCTTCGGCGCCCTTGCTCACGAAAAACACGAAGACATACGCAACTGGTATCAGCAACAGCGCGAGTATTATAAACCGATGATGAACGAAGTCCGCGAAGGGCTTATCAAAAGGCTCCCAGGGATCATCGTCTCATCACCAAGCGCCGCTCTATACTCCGTCATCGACGTACGCGATATCGCCAAGCCATCGTTCAACTCCAAAGACTTCGTGCTGTATTGTGCAAAAAAAGGATCTATAGAAATCGACGGCAAGAACTACACCCTCCTCGTCACTTCAATGTCGGGTTTCTACAAAGTCCACGACGATGAAGCCAACCCCGGAGATTGCCAGATGCGCATCGCCTATGTTCTTCCCCCCGACACGATGCGTCTCGTCCCCGTCCTCTTCGAGAAGCTCTTCCACGACTACGAACGACTACAAATTTCGCATCATACCGTCTAACAATGGCCTTACGCAACAGCCGTTATTATGAACTGATGTTACGCGCTAATCTTGCTTTAGTGGTGTAGCGAAAGGGGCAAGATGCAAGTACTTCCGACAAGCCAAGCTCTGAAGAGCTGGGTGAGGAGGAATACGAAGCAGATTGTTCCTTGCAGTACGCCAATAAAGTGAAAGTAGCGCGTAAGGTCAGTTATTAAGGAATTTCGGAATAGGAATTACTACCACGGAGGCACGGAGTGCACGGAGAAAAAAAGTTTAAAGAAGAAAAATGGCTTATAAATTGAGGTGTAAAAAAAAGAGAGCTACTCCGGCGAAGGTGTAGCTCTCAAAGTGAAAAGGCAAGCAGTCTTGTTCAAGGACCACCGCCTTCTCGCAGTTTGGCTGCTCGGAGCCGGACTCGAACCGGCACAGCCTTGCGGCCGAGGGATTTTAAGTCCCTTGTGTCTACCAATTTCACCATCCGAGCATATAGAGGATGTATTATACTTTTCTATTGATATTGCATCAAGAGAAAGCATGCGCCCTCAGTGTTTTGAGGGCGCATTTTTGTTTATCCATCGAACTCTTCATCGAGTAGCGATAAGAACGACTGTGTTTTTTCTTTGAAGACCTCTTTTTCTACAAGCGCCTTTTTTGGTTTCGGAGGTTCTTGTGGTGTTTCTTTGGTCTTTTCTTTTTTCGTAGCTTCTTTTTTCTTTTTCGGCTTCGGTTGTTTTTTCTCTTTTTTCTCTTTTTTCGGTTTCTTTTCTTTTTCGGAAGTTTCTTCTTTAGGAAGAAGTTCTTCTACATTTTCTGCCGAGGGAGGTTCTAAGAGAATAACTTCTTTGTTTTCTTCAGAAGCTTCTTTGCCTTTTTTTCTGTCGAAGATCAGTGTTTTTGGTGGTGGTATGAGGCTTTTCATTGCAGGCGCTGGAACATCTATTGTTTCATCGCTGCTGCCCCTGCCCATGCCTTCGGCATTGCCATCCTTTTCTTCGACGTTATCGTCTTGTGTACGTTTACGTCGTGTATTACGGCGACGTTCGCGTCGTTTATCTGAACGAAGATCTTGAGTATCTTCGGCAGATTTATCTTCTTTGTCTTCGGTTTTATCTTCTTTCGGTTCTTTTTCGACCTTTTTCTTCGCTGCTGATGTTGTAGTTTTTTTCTTCGCTGTTGTTGTTGCGCTTTTCTTCTTATATGAGGAATCTTTTCCTCCGCCGATTTTTATTGTTTTTTCTACGGCGGTATGTTTCAGTACTAGGCGCGTATCGCGAACTTCTATGACATCGTAGTCGGAGACTGGCAGTAGGAAGGCTTTAGGTTTTTCTACCGATCTGAAGAATATTGCATTTCCGAAGGCTATGATTTCTACGGCGTCGACAAAATATTCTTCTTGTCCTACGCCTTTGCTATTGCGGACCACCAACTTAAACCCTTCGCGGGGTGTAATGACGGTCTCTGTCACTGGTTCTCTTGTAAAATGCACTGGTATATCCGTGGTTTTGTTATTATTCTTGTTATTTTTCAAAATAGAGGGTGTAATTTTCGTTCTTTTGTGTAGCATTCCCTCTACTTTGCTTATCACTGACGTTACGCGCCACTCTAACTTTATTGGCTTGCTACAAGGTGCAATCTGCTGCGTATTCCTCCTCGCCCAGCTCTTTAGAGCTTGGCTCGTCGGAAATACTTACATCTTACCCATTTCGCTACGCCACTAAAGCAAGATTGGTGCGTAACGTCAGTTATCAATGATACATCATTATCTCTTAAGAAACAATTATTATTGTTCTATCATATATAGCATGAGGTCTATGATCCGGCATGCGTATCCCATCTCGTTGTCGTACCATGATACTAGTTTGAAGAAGGTATCGTTTAGCGCTATTCCTGCGTTTTTATCGAAGATCGAGGAGTAGTTGCTTCCTATGAAGTCGCTTGAAACGACGTCATCTTCGGTATATCCCAGGAATCCTTTCATTGGCCCTTCTGATGCTGCTTTTATTGCTTCGCAAATAGCGTCGTATGATGTTGGCTTTGAGACCTTTACTGTGAGGTCTACGACGGAGACGTCGGCGGTAGGAACGCGGAATGCCATACCTGTAAGTTTCCCTTTAACTTCTGGTATACATATTGCTACAGCTTTAGCTGCTCCTGTTGAAGCTGGCACTATATTAAGCGAGGCGCATCTTCCGCGTCGAGGGTCACGAGCGCAAGGCCCATCTACTGAGGGCTGTCCTGCTGTCATAGCGTGTATTGTCGTCATAAGTCCTTCTTCTATGCCGAAGTTATCGAGTACGACTTTTGTTACTGGTGCCAGGCAATTTGTCGTACATGAAGCGTTAGAGACGACGTAGTCAGTTTCTGGATTATATTTAGTGTGGTTAACGCCCATAACGAACGTTGAGACGCCCTCTTTTCCTGGCGCTGAGAGTATTACTCGCTTTGCTCCTGCGGTGATATGTTTTTCTGCTCCTTCTTTGGTACAGAATAGCCCTGTCGACTCTATGACGTATTCTACGCCGAGCTCTCCCCATGGGAGTTGTTCTGGGTCACGTTCTGAGCATACGGTAATTTTTTTGCCGTTAACGATTAGGTTCTTTTCTTCGACGGATACTTCGCCATCGAAGCGTCCGTGTACGGAGTCATATTTCAGAAGGTATGCGAGGTTTTCTGCGGGAACGAGGTCGTTGATAGCGACGATATTAATTTCAGGGTTTTTATTTGCGGCGCGTAATACTAGTCTTCCTATGCGTCCGAATCCATTTATTGCGATATTTATAGTCATATTATATTCATCCTCATTTATTATGGGTTTATGGTTTGTTTATTTGCCATAATAATCGAGATTGTCACGATTGTAAAGGTGAAACAAAAAAAACCTTACGGCCCGAGGGTCGTAAGGTTTTAACATCTTAAATGTCTGTAGTTTTCGTTATTTAACGAATTCTATGATACATGTTTCGGCGTTATCACCGGCGCGTGGTTTGTTACGCATTATGCGTGTATATCCGCCGTTACGCTCTGCGAACATTGGCGCCCATTCTCCGAAGAGTTTTTTTATGACGTTTCTATCGTTATTATATGCTGTGGTGTCGCCATTTTTTACGGCGCGAGCTTCTTTTGTTGTGAGGGTATTATATCGTACCATCATTTTTGCCACAGCGCGTCTTTTATTTGCTACGGAGTCATTTTTCGCCAAGGTGATCATTTTCTCGGCATGCTTTCGTAGTTCTTTAGCTTTAGGCACTGTTGTCTCGATACGTCCGTGCTCGATAAGAGCTTTGAGCATATTGGCCATCATGCATCGTCTATGTGATGATGTGCGGTTCAGTTTACATGTTTGCTTTTTATGTCGCATTGCTTCTTTCCTATACTAAAGGCCCTAGGTCCTTTTCGTTTATATTTGATGAGTTATCTTTTTTTTCTTCGTTATATTTCGTTATGATATCGCGGACATTATCATCGTTGATGCCATATTTTTCCAGGTCCATCCCTAGTGAGAGTCCCATTTCTGTAAGTTTTGCTTTTATTTCGTTGAGGGATTTCTTTCCGAAATTTCTGAATTTAAGCATTTCAGATTCTGGTTTAACGACGAGTTCTCCTATAGTCTCTATTTGTGCTCCGCTTAGGCAATTTGTTGAGCGCACCGACAGCTCTATTTCGCCGATACGTAGTGCTAATTTCCCCATCATCTCGTCATCGGCGGTATCCACTGTAAGCCCGCCTTCTTCGAAGATTAGTCCTTGCTCTTCAACGTGTGCTAGCACTTCTAGGTGTTTAATCCCTATTTGTGCTGCGAATGATATAGCTTCTTGTGGTGTCACTCTTCCGTCGGTGGTGATTTCGAAGATGAGTTTATCGTAGTCAGTATCTTGTCCTACGCGTGTATCTTCGACGTGGTAGTTCACCAATCTTACTGGCGAGAATGAGGAGTCTATAACGATCTCGTCGATGATTTTATCTTGTATATCATGACGTTCTGATGTTACGTATCCTCTTCCGATAGCGACCTTAAGTTTCACCTGCTTTTTTATTGGCTTTGTTACGGTGAAGAGGTGCAGTTCTGGGTTTACGACTTCGAAGTATCCATCTTTGACGATATCGCCGAAGGTGACTTTATATTGTCCGCCATTTTCGTCGATCATCTCTTTCGTCACTATTATTTCCGAGTCGACATTTTTCGGCTCTCGAGTATTTTTCGTTTCTTCGGATGGAAGGTGTCTTAATAGTGCCATTTTGAAGTTTAGGACGATATTCGTCATATCTTCTATTATACCTTCTGCTCCCATATATTCATGAGGAACGCCTTCGATATTTACTGATATTATCGAGGGAGCTTCTAATGAATTAAGCATCATACGACGCATGGCGTTCCCTATGGTGTATCCGAAGCCACGTTCGAACGGTTCAGCGATGACGCGTGCAAACGTCGATGTCATCGTCTCTTTTTCGAACATTATGTTATTGGGTATTTCAAACTTGCCATATTTTACTGACATTTGTTTTTTTCTCCCTGAAAAGTAGTGTTTTTATATATTTTTATTATTTTACGGGCGTCGTCGTTTTTTAGGACGGCATCCGTTGTGTGGTATTGGTGTTTTATCGCGTATTACTGTGACGATAAGTCCTGCGCTTATCAATCCACGTACTGCAGACTCTCGTCCTGCTCCTGGTCCGCGAAGGTTAACTTCTACTTCTTTGAGTCCTAATGCTTGTCCGGTTTTTGCAGCATCTTGTGCTGTTGTTGTTGCTGCGAACGCCGAAGATTTCCTTGACCCTGAGAAGTTCATTTTCCCTGCAGACGACCATGCTATAACTTTTCCTGCAGGATCGGTGATAGAGACGATTGTATTGTTAAAAGTAGCTTTAACGTGTGCAATACCTGCTGGTATTGTCCGCATTGCTTTTTTTCGTACTTTTTTCGTCTTTTGTGTAGCTTGTTGTTTTGCCAATGTTCAGGCTCCTCAATTATTTATTTTGCTGTTGGGGCTTTCTTTCTTCCCGTCATGGTTTTTTTCTTACCTTTTTTCGTACGTGCATTCGTCCTTGTTCTTTGTCCTCTGACTGGTAGTCCTAGTCTGTGGCGCAGTCCGCGGTACGAGTGTATATTGACGAGGCGCTTAATATTATTTTGCACCTGTCGTCGTAGTGTCCCTTCTACGATATAGTCATTTTGCAGCATCTCGTTGAGGTGTGCTATATCCTCTTGTGAGAGTTCTTTTGCTTTCATATTTGGGTCGAGTTTAAGCTTAGCGATAACCTCTTCGGCTAGCGTTGGGCCGATGCCGTATATATATGTGAGGCTTATCACCAATCGTTTTTTCTCTGGGATGTCGATACCAATAATTCGCGGCATTATTCTCTCCTGCCTTGTTATTTTTGTTTCATAATTATAACGTTTTCAAAGGGCTATAACTATACTGTTTTTCCTTTTAACTTTCAACGTATTTTTAGTTACGTCCTCTAATTCTTTTTCCTTTTGTCATAAATCCGTCGTAACGTTTCATTATCAGGTGTGATTCTATTTGTTTCATAGTATCGAGGATTACTCCTACCATTATCAATAATGACGTTCCGCCGAAGAAGTAGCTTATTTTTGCGTCTACGTTCATGATTTTCCCTAATATTGTCGGTGAGACAGCTATCAGTGCCAGGAATATTGCTCCTATCAGTGTTATTCTATTCATTGTGGCTTCGAGGAAATCCTTTGTAGGTTTTCCTTGTCGTATTCCTGGTATGAACGCTCCATTTTTTTTCATATCGGAGGCTATTTGTTCTGGGTGGAACTGTGTTGCTGTCCAGAAGTACGTGAAGAATATTATGAGTATAACGAACAGTATGGTATACGCCACGCTTCCGGGGTATAGCATCCGTGTTACTGATCCTATCACCGAGTTATTTCCTAGGAAGCTTCCTATTGTTGCTGGGAACATAAGCAGTGAAGATCCGAAGATTACAGGTATTACTCCTGCGTAGTTAACTTTTAGTGGTATATGTGCTGCTGTTCCTTGTATTTCTTTATTCCCTACGATACGTCTTGCGTATTGTAGTGGTATACGTCGTTGTCCTTGAATGATGAGTATTGTTCCTATTGTCACGGCGACGAATATTGCCAATAGAACTATTAGTGTAGCGAAGGACATTTGTCCAGCTTCTTGTGAGTCGAGGTTCAGTTGTGTGATGATATTTCCGAATGCTGTTGGCAATGACGACAGGATATTTATTGTGATGATAAGGCTTATTCCGTTACCGATACCTTTTTCTGTTATTTGTTCACCTATCCACATTAGCACTACTGTTCCTGTGGTCATCGTTATCATTACGGTGAGCATAAAGAGCAGTGGTATTCCGAAGACTTGTGCTTCTGCCATTTCTCCGACGATAATTCCCGGCGTTCTCATGTTATTTGCCAGGGCATATCGTGCGAATAGCAATGCTTGGAAGAGTGCTAGTGCTACTGTCAGCATTCTCGTCCATTTTATTACCTTACGTCTTCCTGCGTCGGGATTTTCTTTCATCTCGCGTTGCAGTTCTGGCATTAGTGCTGTCATAAGCTGGAGTATTATCGACGCTGATATATATGGCACTATTCCCAGGGCCATTACTGTCATGTGTGAGAATGCTCCTCCAGAGAAGATATCGACGAGTTGGAAGAGGTTTTGGCTTCCTCCCACTTGTCGTTGGAATATTGCAGTGACGAGTTCACCGTTGATTCCTGGTACGGGGATAAACACACCTAGCCTACATACTGCTAGCAGTGCCAGTGTATATAGAATTTTTTTTCTAAGATCGGGGACGCTAAATATACGTTTTATTGTTCCAAACATCGCAACGGGCAACCTTTTTTTGTGACGTATCGCCATCGTTTTTACGGTGACGTTTTATCATTTTAATTAAGTCTTATTATATAACGCTGAAGGTTATGCCGGCATCTTCGAGCTTCTTTTGTGCTCCTGCTGATATGGCATTTACTGTCATTGTAACTTTCTTCGTTATCTCGCCATTTGCCAGGACTTTTATTCCGTGGCATTTTCCGCTTACGAGGCCGTGTTTACGTAAAGATTCTTCGTTAACGTCTTCGGCATCGTCGTAGAATTTTTCTATCTGCCATAGGTTTACGATATGGAGTTCTTCGCGAAAGCGTGCCCGTGAAAATCCTCTTGTTGGGAGTTTCATATATAATGGGAACTGTCCGCCTTCGTTGCCGTAGCGTTTCTTAGCTCCCGACCGTGCTCCTTGTCCTTTATGTCCACGTCCAGACGTTTTTCCTCGTCCTGATCCTGGTCCACGACCTACACGTTGTTGTCTGTCCTTTGGCTTATTATTTTTCAGTGTGTGTAATGATGTTGTCATATTATCCTCTTAGCGCTTGGACTTTTTCTGGGTTACGCAGTGCTTTAAGAGCTTTAAACGTTGCTCTCACCTGGTTTACCGGGTTATTTGAACCGAGGTTTTTTGCTACGACGTCTTCTATTCCTGCTAGTTCTAGTACAGACCTTACCATCGACCCTGCTACTACGCCGGTACCTTCTGGTGCTGGTTTCATCATGAGTCGTGCGCCGTCTTGTTTCGCTATAATCTCGTGTGGTATTGTCGTTCCATTCTGTTCGAATGTTATAATATCTTTAAGCGATGCTTCACGAGCTTTACGTATAGCGTCTGTGAGTTCGTTAGCTTTTGCGAATCCGTAGCCTACTTTTCCTTTACCGTTTCCTGAGACTATAAGTGCTGAGAAGCTAAATTTTCTTCCACCTTTTAGCACTTTAGCGCAACGGTTTACGAAGACGACTTTTTCTTCATATTCGCTTACTACTTCTTCTTTTGGCTTTCTTCTATTATCTTTTCTTTCGTTATTTTTTTTCATAGTCTACCTTGTATTAAAACTTAAGTCCGGCTTTACGTGCTGCGTCTGCCAATGCTGCCAACACTCCATGATATTTCGATGCTCCGCGGTCGAAGACTATTTTCTCTATTCCTTTTTCTTTAGCTTTTTCTGCTATGGCAGTACCGAGTTGTTGTGCAGCGGCCTTACTTTTACGGTTGAATTCTGTTGTACGGAATTCTTTCGCTAGCGTCGATGTTGCTGCTATGGTGTTGCCTTTATCATCGTCGATAATTTGCACGCCGATATGCTTATTAGTTTTAACAACACAGAGGCGAGGTTTTTCGCTGGTGCCTCTAATGTGTTTACGTACGCGTTTAGCACGCATCGCTTTTTTTGTATGTAAATTCTTTCTTTTCGTTAGCATGATGCTTTTTTCAACCTTATTATTGTTTCGCGGTTTTACCTGCTTTTCTGCGGATATATTCTCCGCGATATTTTATTCCTTTACCTTTGTATGGTTCTGGTTTACGCATTGCGCGGATATCTGCGGCGAACTGTCCAACGGCTTGTTTATCATTACCGGAGAGTACTATGGTAGTATTCTTTTCGACTTTCGCTGTTATTCCTTCTGGAATTTTCCTGCTTGTCGGGTGTGAGCATCCTATTTGCAGGTCTATGGTGTTACCATTTACTGCGGCGCGGAATCCTACTCCTACCATTTCCAGCGTCTTCGTAAATCCTTCTGTCACTCCTATCACCATGTTATTGACGAGCGAGCGGTATAGGCCATGGAAGTTTTTTTTCTCTTCGTGACCTTTAGCAAGTGTTACTGTAGCCTCATCATTTTCGACATGCATTTCTATGCCGTCGATGAGTTTTTGTGTAAGGACGCCTTTTGGCCCTTTAACGGTGATGATGCCATCTTTGACGTTAGCATCTACACCTTTGGGAAGTGCTATTGGTTGTTTTCCTATCCGAGACATAGTATTCTTTTCTCCCTTATATCCTTACCAAATATTTCCGACGTGTTCACCGCCGATCTTACGTTTACGGGCTTCTTGTCCACTCATCACCCCGTGTGATGTTGACATTATTGCCATTCCCATACCGCCGAAGACTCGTGGTACGTTTTTATGGTCGGCGTAGATATGCAGTCCTGGCCGTGAAACACGTTTTATTCCTTGTATTACCGGTAATCTTCCGGAGGCATACTTCAAGAATACGCGCATAATACCGCGGCCATTATCATCGAGATCTTTTGTTATAAAGTTCTCGATATATCCTTGTTCTTTTAACAATTTTACTATCGCGACTTTGAACTTTGACCGGTCAACATCGATATATCGATGCTCGGCTTTAAGTCCATTACGGATGCGAGTAAAAAGGTCGGCTATTGGGTCATTTATTGCTGACATCCTTGGTCTCTCCTATGCAACATTTTTCTTTTTAAAAGGAAGGCCTAGCTGTGTTAGCAGCTCACGACATTCGTCATCGGATTGTGCCGATGTTACGAATGTTATATGCATTCCTTGTGTCCTTTTGACATCATCTAAATTTATTTCTGGGAAGATCTGCTGATCATCGACGCCGAGGCTATAGTTCCCTCTTCCGTCGCATTTAATCGAGAATCCTCTAAAGTCACGGATTCGCGGGCATACGATGTTGAAGAATCTATCCATGAATTCATACATTCTTTCTCCACGCATCGTAACTTTGGCGCCTATTATCTGCCCTTCGCGCAGTTTGAAGTTTGCCACTGACTTTTTTGCCATAGTAAGTATTGGCTTCTGTCCTGTGAGAAGGGTCAATTCTTTAACGCAGTCTTGTATAGCGTTTTTATCTTTGGAAGCTTCGGCGAGGCCCATATTGACAACGATTTTGAGAACTTTTGGTGTCATCATTATGTTGCTATAGCCGAACTTTTCTTTCATCGACGCTTTTATTTCGCTATTGTATCTTTCTTTTAACCTAGACATTTATCACCACTTATTTTTTCTTATCTTTTTTTACTGAGCGATAAACCACATCTTTGTCGCCATCGCGGTAGAAGAGTTCTCGTTCTTTATTCTTATTGACACGCACGGCGAGCTTCACCCCTTTATTTTCTGTAGGGCATAGTTTCACATTAGAGGCGTTTATCGACACTTCGATATCTATGATACTTCCTGGGCCTTGTTGTGTAGCTTTAGTGTGTTTTTTTCTCACATTTATGCCTTGCACAACGAGTCTATCATCACCTTTTCGTGATAATATTGTCCCTGTTCTTCCTTTATCGTTACCTGCGATAACGACAACTCTATCTCCTACTCGGAGTTTTTTGTTGCCCTGCACGACTGGTCTTTTTTTACGCGTTGTTTTCATTAGTATTATCTTCCTTAATATTTATTAGATAACTTCTGGTGCCAAGGATCCTATTTTAGCATATCCACGGTCGCGGACTTCTCGTGCTACTGGTCCGAAGACCCTAGTTCCTTGCGGGTTACCTTTATCATCGATGATGACACAGCTATTGTGGTCGAATCGCAGTTTCGAGCCATCGTCTCGTGATATCGTACTTTTCGTCCTTATTATGACGACTTTTACTATTTCACCTTTTTTTACGCTTGCTTCTGGCTCGGATTCTTTTACTGAGCATACGACGACGTCTCCGACGCGGGCGTATCTTCGTTTCGATCCTCCGAGGACTTTAAAGCATTTAACTTTTTTAGCCCCTGTGTTATCTGCAACGTCAAGTTCTGATTCCTGTTGGATCATATTATGTCACTCCTTACTTTATTTGCTTGTGGGGACGACGCGCCAACATTTCGTTTTCGAATATGGTCGTGTTTCCATTATCGCCACCTTATCGCCGACGTTACATGTATTATTATCGTCATGGGCGTAATATTTCTTTGACCGTGTTATTACCTTCTGGTATTTATCGTGTCGTTGTGTTGAGGACACGGAAACGACGACGGTCTTATCCATTTTATTGGCAATGACGATGCCTTCTTTAACTTTGCGGCTTGTGCGCTGATCTTTTTCTTTCATAGTAGTTTTTACAACCTTAGCTTGCTCGTTTTTTCTCGCTCAACACAGTATATATACGTGCTATGTCTTTGCGGTTATTTTTTAGAAGATGTGGTGCATCAAGTTTCTTATTTTGTCGCAGTTCATTACGCAGTGAGAACAGCTCTTGTTGCAAGTCGAGCAACGAGGCCTCCAATTCTTCTGTAGTCTGATCTCTGAGATCTTTGGCTTTCATGGTATTTTCCTCTACACTGTTTCTACGCGTTCTACGAAGCGTGTTTTTATTCCTAGTTTCCCTGACGCCAATCTTAGCGCTTCTCGTGCTTGTTCGATGGAGACGTTTCCTACTTCGAACATGATACGTCCTGGTCGTATTACTGCCACCCAGTTACTTGGTGATCCTTTACCTTTACCCATACGAACTTCTGCAGGTTTTTTTGTTATCGGCTTATCTGGGAAGATCCGCACCCACACATTACCTTTACGGCTGAAGTGTCGATTTATAGCGACACGACATGCTTCTATCTGCTGTGTTGTCACCCATCCGCGTTCTAGTGCTTGCATTCCGTACTCTCCGAAGTGCACGAAATTTCCCGCTTTACTTAGTCCAGTACACTTACCTTTTTGTATCTTACGGTGTTTTGTCTGCTTAGGCATTAGTGGCATTTTTTTGCCCTCCGGATTTCGTGGTATTAACTTCTTCTTCGCCGTTATTTATCCACACTTTAACACCTATGGTGCCGTAAGTTGTTTCTGCTCGTGCTGTTGAGTAGTCGATATTAGCTTTTATAGTATGCAGTGGTGTACGTCCTTCTTTGTACCATTCGCTGCGTGCTATTTCTGCTCCGCCTAGTCGTCCTGACACTTCTATCTTCACTCCTAATGCTCCGGCGTCCATTGTCGTCTGCATAGCGCGTTTCATTGCTCTGCGGTATGCTACTCTACGTTCCAGTTGTTTTGCTACGCCATCGGCGACGAGGAATGCATCTCTATCGGGTCGTCGAATTTCTTCGACTTCTATAAAGACATCTTTTCCTGTCATTTTTCTTAGTTCGGCTTTAAGAGCGTCGATTTCGGCGCCTTTTTTTCCTATTACGAGTCCTGGTCGTGCTGTATGTATAACGATTTCGATTTTATCGCTGAGTCGTCGTATTGTTATCTGCGACGCTCCTACGCAGCATGGTTTTTTCATAAGGTTTTTCCGTATCGCCATATCTTCGACGAGGAATTTCCCGAATTCTTGTTTATTGGCGTACCATTTCGAGCGCCAATTTTTATTCTTTATCAGCCGGAAGCCTATAGGGCATACTTTCTGTCCCATTATTTTTCTCCTTTTTCCTCTTGAGTACCGACGGTGACGGTAAAGTGGCTTGTTCTTTTCAATATCGGAGCTCTTCCTCCGCGGCATTTTGATTTAGCACGTTTTAGTGTAGGTCCTTCATCGACGCGAACCTCTAGAACTTTAAGGTTCTCACGTTTTGCATCTTCGTAGCGATCTTCGGCATTAGCGACGGCGCTCATAAGAGTTTTCTTTAGGAGCGGTCCTGCTTTCATCGAGCAGAAGTCTAGCTGTATTTCTGCTTCTCCGACGGTTTTCTCTCTCATCAGTGCTGCTGCTAGTCGTGCTTTTCGCGGACTAATCCTGACGTATTTCGATAATGCTTTTGATGTATGTTTTGTCATCTCGGCGTTTCCTTATTTCTTAACGGGGTGGCCTTTGAAGATACGTGTAGGTGAAAACTCTCCGAGTTTGTGTCCTACCATATTTTCTGAGACGTATACCGTGATAAATTTATGTCCATTATGTACTTCGAACGTATGTCCTACCATATCAGGTATTATCATAGAACGTCGCGACCATGTTTTAATGGCGTTTTTAGTGCCTTTTTCATTTTGGTTTTCGACCTTATCCATTAGGTGGTGGTCGACAAACGGTCCTTTTTTTAGTGATCTAGCCATATTTATCCTTTTATGCTCTATTTCTTACGTCGATCTTTAACGATAAAACGATCGGACCTATTTTTTTTCTTTCTAGTTTTGAAGCCTTTAGTATGCTGTCCCCAAGGTGTTTTTGGTAGATATCCGTTATGTCTTCCTTCACCACCGCCGTGTGGGTGATCTACTGGGTTCATAACGGTACCGCGCACTGTAGGTCTTATACCTTTCCAGCGCATACGTCCTGCTTTACCTTCAACGCGCAGACTATTTTCTGCATTGGAGACTGTTCCGAAGGTTGCCATGCAATCTTCTTTTATGAGCCGTACTTCTCCTGAAGGCATACGTATTGTGGCGTATCCTTCGTTACGTCCCATTAGTTGTGCTGACAAACCTGCCGATCGTACGAGTTGTGCTCCGCGTGTTGGGTACATCTCGATGTTATGTATAGTCGATCCTATTGGCATGTGTTTCAATTTCATGCAGTTTCCTACACGGAATGGAGGCTTATCGCTTGTCATCACCATATCACCGGCTTTAAGTCCGTGTGGTGCTATGATGTATCGTTTTTCACCATCTTTATAATTAAGTAGTGCTATATGTGCTGTTCTATTTGGGTCGTATTCTATTGAGGCGACTTTCGCTGGTATTTCGAACTTATCACGTTTGAAGTCGATGCAACGGTAGTGTCTTTTATGTCCACCTCCGCGGTGTCGGCATGTGATATGTCCGTGGTTGTTACGTCCGCTTGTGCGTTTTTTATGCAGCAGCAGCGATTTTGTTGGTTTTACTGTTGCTTTAGAGCCTTCTTTACGTGTAAGGCCTTTATGTTCTGGAAGAACCAGTTGTCGCATACTCGGTGTTGTTGGTCGATATTTCTTCGGCATTGTTAATTGCTCCTTTATACGTTGTCGAGGTTGTCACCAGGCTCTAGTGTTACTATTGCTTTTTTATAGTGAGCTGTTTTTCCTGGTCGTCGTCGTGCTCGTCCTTTTCTTTTAGGCTTTGTGATGAGGGTATTTACGCCAACGACTGTTATCCCTTGTTCTTCGTATATTTTTTCTAATGCTTTTTTTATCTGTGGCTTATTAGCGGACATATGCACATAGAAGACGTATTTTGGCGATTCGCATCTTCTTACGCTTTTGTTGCTATCTGCGTTCTTAAGATTTTCTAATAGTGCTGTTTTTTCCGTAACGCATCGTGATTTTACGATGCTATATGGGTTTTTATCACAAACTTTTGTGCTCACGGTATGTCACCTTATTTTTTTTACTTCAACCAATCTTTTATTTCTTCTAGTGCTGCTTCTGTCATAACGATATCGTGTGCTACCATGACGTCGTAGCCGCTGATATTCTTTGCTAGCGAGAATGTCATTTTTGGTATATTGTTCACGCTTTTTGAGAAGTTCTGGTATCTATCGTTATAGACATCGACGTTTCCGCCACCGTATTCTCCTGGGATTTCTGTTTGGCTACCTTCGCCGAGGAAGAGGATTCTTTTCCCTTTAAGTTCGCTATTTTTTATGAATGCTGCAACGGTCTTTGTTTTTGGCGCTTCTAGGATGATATCTTCGATGATTGTCACGCGTTGTTCTTTTATCATCTCTGCGACGAGGAATTTCGTTACTTTATTTCTTTCTTTTTTATTGATACGGACGTGTTGATCGAATTTCGGTTTTGGTCCGAAGACGATACCTCCTCCGCGGAATTGTGGTGCTACGAGGCTTCCCTGTCTTGCACGTCCTAGGCCTTTTTGTTTATGAGGCTTTTTCGTCGAGCATTTTACTTCGGAGCGATCTTTTGTATTTGCTGACCACTGTCTAGCGTTTTCTCGTAGTGCTACTATGTAGTCTTTGATCATCTGTCCGTTGGCTTTAACGTCGAGCCAGGCGTCGTCGACTTCCGTCGTTCCTGTCTCTTTCCCTTCGATATTATATTTCTTCAATATTGCCACTTTAGTATCTCCTAATTATCTTCTTATGCGCCTTTTTTCACTGCTTTTTGTATAAGGATTTCACGTCCTATATGTCCAGGCACGGCGCCTTTAACGATAAGTATATTTTTTTCTACGTCGATTCTTACGACTTTGACATTCTGTGTAGTAACTTGTGCATTACCTAGGCGTCTTGCTTTCTTTGTCCCCGGAAGTACTATTCCTGGTGAGGAGCACATTCCTGTAGAGCCTCCGCGGCGGTGGAAGTGTGAGCCGTGTGATGCCGGTCCGCCTTTGAAGTTGTGTACTTTTATTACACCTTGAGTTCCTTTACCTTTAGATATTGCTGTAACGTCGACATGTTTAACATCGGCGAAGACTTCTACTGTGAGTTCTTGTCCTAGCGAGAATTCTTCTGTGGTATCGACGCGGACTTCGTGCAGTTGTCGGCGAGGTTCCACAGCAGCTTTCTTGAAATGTCCCATCAGAGGTTTTCCGACGCGAGTTTCTTTAGTGCGACGATCTTTTGTTACGACTTTATCGTAGCCGAGCTGTATAGCGCTATATCCGTCGTTTTCTTTAGTTTTTATCTGTGCAATGACGTTAGGTTCGCAGTGAATGACGGTACAAGGGACTATACGTCCTTTATCGTCGAACAGCTGTGTCATTCCTTTCTTTTTGCCCATCAACGTTGAAGTCATGGCTTTTATTCCTCGTGTAGCATTTGCATTTATGTATCTGTCTTGTGGACTATTTCGAAGTAATCTGGTGTATCTTGCCTTGATTCTTACAGAATTAAGGTGGCTGATACATCGATTGACGTCACTTCCACAAAAGCTCTTTATATCTTGTTAATATCAAGTTTAAAAAGCTGAAAGGAAGAGACTAACAAAAACCGCCTATTCTTCACAACATAAAAAGTGAGCTTTTGTAATTTTATCTCTTAGAGTGTGAAAGATGAGAGTAAACGGAGCTAGGGTTTACCACGAGAATTCAGGGGTTTACCTCGGAGGCTACTTCACTGATGTTGCGCGAAAACTCTTGTTATAGAGAGAGATAAAGCTCTCTATAATGTGGGTGCTGCGCAAGGTCAGTGATAAGCATAAAGAGAATATAAAAATACGGAATATACTACCACGGAGCCACGGAGTTCACTGAGTAGAAGGAAAAGAAGACGGGGAATTGGCTATGGGTTTCACCCCTAGAACCCCGAGGATATATAAATTGTAAACAGTGCGATATAAATGGTGACTTAGGTTGTCGCGTAAAGTCTGCACCTCATTGATCAATGAAGTGGTCTCTGTGGCAAAAGCTCTGAAATTATAGCAGGGTTTTTACTTTGATTTTTTGTCTATTGCGGACTTTTGAGTTGTTTTTGACACGGCGTGTGTCGGCGTTGTCGAGGGGTTGCGCCATAGCTATGGCGTCTTTCATCAGGGTTCCACGTTTTACTGTATATGTTCCTGGGTATTGCACGGCGCCTTCGACGGTGACGGTTATCGTCTCTGTAACGAAAGGTGTTCCTTTGGTGTCGTCTTGTGTTGTCGGGTATGAGCTTGTTATATATCCGTATGTCCCTGTTGCCAGGATAGCTCCTATTGCTATTACTACGACGGCCCATTCGTGGACTTTCAGGTGTGCTGCGGAGTTCTTCATCATTTCCTTCGTAGTGTCGCTCCGAAGAATCCGTCCATACCATTTTGTGTTGGCTGTGATTTAAAGGTGTCGACGAGTTCCAGGTTGTATGTTTCGCTGAAGTGTTTTATCTGTAGTTCGTTTTCTTTTGGGAAGATCGAGCATGTTATATAGACGATATATCCTTTGGGTGCCATGAAGCTCAGTGCTTTTTCGAAGATATGTCGTTGTTGTCCTACGAGGTTTTCTATATCGGTGGCGGAGGTTTTCCATTTCATTTCGGCGTTACGTCGCCATGTTCCTGACCCTGAACATGGGGCATCGACGACGACCCAGTCGAGGTTTTTCTTAAGCTTTTTAAGCTGCGGGCTATCGTTTTTAACGATCTGACAATTATTGACGCCTGCTCTTTTTAGTCGTTTCTTCGCCTGTGCTAGTGCTTTATCACGGACATCGTGAAGGAATATCTGCCCCTTATTATTCATTGTTGCTGCTATTGCTAGTGCTTTACCCCCTGCTCCTGCGCAGTAGTCGAGTATTTGCTCGCTGTCGTTGATTTTTACTAGCGCCGACACTAATTGGCTACCTTCGTCTTGCACTTCAAAGAGTCCTTCTTTGAATTCTTCCATACCTAGGAAGTTGATACGCTTATTAAAGGTGATGCCTGTGGTCGAGTGTTTACATCGAGAGACTTCATAGTGTTTTTGTAGCTTTTTGAAGAGATCGTCGCGAGAAATTTTTATTGTGTTGACGCGTACTGTCGTCGGTGCTGCGCTGTTGCTGGCGAGGCAAATTTCTGCCGCCTGTTCTTTTCCGTAGGTATCGGCTATCATATCGAAGAGATCTTTTGGGAAGCTACATCTTACGTGTTCTGGCAGTGAGGTATCGTGTTGGCATTTTTCTATATCGTTTTTTTTGTATGTATCGAGGCGTTCTGTCCAGGAAGATTTCCCTATGCCGTCGAGGAGCCCACGCCATCGCATCATATTGTATGCGGTATCGACGATATAGCGTCTGTCTTTAGAGCCGCATGCTTTATTGGCGCGGAAATAGTTGCTGATAAAACGGTCGAGCGGCAGGTGCTGCTTCTCGAATTCTTCTAATATCAGTAAAAGGTGGTATTCGCGGAAAGGTTTTGTCATGATAGTTCTCGTTATTTATTCTGTTTATGTTATCATATTACCATGAAAAACACCATGCGAAAGGCTTCGATTGTCGTTATTTCCTTTGTTGTTGTTGCATTTGGTCAGCCGGCGTGGGTGCCGTGGCTTGGTCTTGTTGCTGCGGTTTGTGGTTATGCTCTTCTTTGGAGGAGTCTTTCTTCTGTTGGCAGCAAAAAGCGTCGTTTTTTTGTTGCTTCTTCGTGGTTTTGTTGTGTGCAGCTTATACAGTTGTCGTGGATGACTTCTATAGAGTATGTCGGTGGTGGTCTTATCGTGGCATATCTTCTTCTCAGTATCATGATGGGGTTACAGTTTGGTGTGGTTAGTTTTTTCGTCGAAATTGACAAGAAGGTTCGGACATTTTTGATCGTTCCTGCTTTGTGGGTTTTGATGGAATGGATGCGCCTTTTTCTTTTTTCGGGTTTCACCTTCAATCCTGTAGGCTTGTCTTTTGCTGGGAGCATATATCCTCTGCAGATGGCGTCGTTGTTTGGCGTCTATGGATTGTCGTTTGTTGTCATCGCCACAAATATTCTCGTCTTTTTTTCTATTTCGGCGCCGAAGAAGATTTTATCGTGGGCGATTGTTGGTATTTTTGTTGTGACGCCCTTTATTTTCGGTTTTTTTCATCTTAATGATGGTAGTGATGGTGATGATGCTGTCTCTGTCGTCCTTGTACAGACGGCTCTTACTCCTGAGGAGAAATATGGTCTTTGCCGTGGTGATGGGGTATCGTTATCGCCGTACGACCAGTGGCTTTATATTCTTTCGTATCTCGAAGATTCTGGTGTCGATGATGCAGATTTTATCATCTTCCCCGAGAACACCGTCCCTCTTGGCGTCAGTGTTCCTGCGTATCGTTATGATGAGGTCGTCGAGAGCTTACGTATATTTTTCGGCGACGCTATTTTTGCTGCGCTTCCTCCTTTGTCTGAGCCTTATTATTATGAGGGGGGCCGTCTTGTCAGCAACAGTTTCTGGGCACAGAGCCTTGCTAATGTTTTTGGTGCTGATGTTATTGTCGGCCTTGAAGACGTCGAAGGCTATGATGTTTATACTTCTGCTGTAGTTTTCGTCCCTGGAGGTGCGTCTTTTCGTCGCTATGATAAAAGGATCCTCCTTCCTATGGGGGAATACATCCCTTTTACATTTCTGGAATCTCTTGCTAGGAGGTTCGGCGTCGAGGGTTCTTTTTCTCGTGGGGTTTCGGGGCGTGTTTTCGACCATGATGTCATGCCTTATTCGGTATCTATATGTTATGAGGAGACTTTCGGCAATATCATTCGCCAAGATCGTCGTGATGGTGCGAAGCTTCTTATCAACATCACCAACGACGTATGGTATCCCAATTCTCGTTTGCGTCTTCAGCATTTTCATCATGGACGCCTTCGTTCTGTTGAGAACGGCGTTCCTCTAGTCCGTGCGTGTAATACTGGCGTCACTGGCGTCGTCGACAATGCTGGGCGCGTTCAAGATACTTTCGGTGAGGGACGTTATGGTGAAGAATGGCGGCGTGGCGCTCTTGTTGTCTCTGTTCCTATTTCTTCGTACGATACTTTATATTCTCGTTATGGCGATTGGCTTATTGTCGTGGTGTCGTTCATCATGCTTTGTGTTGGAATGTTAGGAATAGCGTACAGGAAGAGCGGATAGAATAACTGATAACTGGTCACTGGTCACTGGCTGATATAGCTCTTGATTTAAACGTATTATTTTATTATCATTATTAACTAACTGATGTTACTAATATCAACACACGGATAGTATTGTGTCGCACAAAAAAACTTTACGAAAACAAAACACCTTAATACGAGAAGTCTCTTATTCTGGCGTAGGAATTCACACTGGCGTTGACGTCACCATGATTTTATGTCCTGCCCCTGTTGGCACTGGCATTGTCTTTAAGCGAACGGACCTTCCTGACGCTCCTATCATCCCTGCTACTGTCGAGAATCTTCATAGTACTTCTCGCAGCACTAATATTGGTGATGGTGATATTGTCATCAACACTGTCGAGCATCTTTTAGCGGCTCTCAAGGCTTATAATATCGACAACCTAACGATAAAGATTTCCGGTGGCGAAGTCCCTGTTAGCAATGGAAGTTCCGAAGTTTTTGTCGATCTCATCGAAGATGCTGGCGTTGAAGAGCAGGATTCCGACGTTGCCATTGTGTCTATCGACACTCCCCTATTTTTTTCTGACGGCGACATACATCTTGTCGCGCTTCCTTCCGACGAATATCGAGTGAGCTATACTTTACACCATCCCGAGACTGCCGCCATAGGCACGCAGTTTCTCTCAGTCGTCGTCGATGCTGATACTTTCAAAAATGAAATTGCTCCTTGTCGAACTTTCGCCAAACACGAAGACATCGAATTCCTTATGGAGCGTGGTCTTATCAAAGGCGGTAGCCTCGACAATGCCGTTGTTGTCAAGGGCGATACTGTCCTCAACGAAGAAGGTCTTAAATTCCCTGATGAGATGGTTAGGCATAAGATTTTGGACCTCATCGGCGATCTTTCTCTCGTAGGGGTTCCTTTCTGCGCTCATATCATCGCTATAAAGTCGGGACACACCTCTAACGCTTCTTTTGCCAAAATTTTATTAAAAAAACTTACGTAAGGAGATATTATTATGTCTTATGATACTACCGTTTTAGATATTAAAGATCTTATGTCAATCTTACCTCACAGGTATCCTTTTCTTCTTATCGACAAAGTCGTCGAGCTCGACCTTGAGAAAAATGTTATTGTCGGACAGAAAAACGTTACTATCAACGAAGAATTTTTCCAGGGTCATTTTCCTGGAGCTCCTATCATGCCTGGTGTTCTCATCTTGGAAGCTCTTGCACAGACGGGTTCCGTCCTTGTCAGCAAGAAGGTTGGTAATGATGGTGTCGCCGTCCTTCTTAAGATCTCTAATGCCAAGTTCCGACGCCCTGTACATCCTGGCGACGTGTTATATCTTCATGTCGAGGGTCAGCATTTAAGTGATAAAGGCGGGCGTGTTTTAGGAAAGGCTATCGTCGATGAAAAAACCGTTGTCGAGGCGGAGATAAGTTTCGCTTTCGTCGACAAAAAAAACATATAAACAAGGAAATTCGATATTTATGACCACTGACATACATCCTACTGCTATTATTGAAGAAGGCGCGACTTTTGGTGAAGATGTTATTGTCGAGGCGTATGCTATCGTCAAGAAAAACGTCGTCCTTGGCGATGGTGTTATCATAAAGGCTCATGCGTATATCGACGGCAATACTACGATAGGCTCTGGTACAACGATATGGCCTTCTGCAGTGATAGGCACACAGACGCAAGACCTGAAATATCGCGGAGAGACGACATATGTTTCTATAGGGAAGAATTGTAGTATCAGGGAGTTTGTTACGATAAACTCTTCATGTGGCGAAGGGTCGACGGTCTCTGTTGGCGACGACTGTCTTATCATGGCATATTGTCATATCGCCCATCATTGTACTGTTGGCAACAATGTTATTATGAGCAACAACGCCACTCTTGCTGGCCATGTTACTGTCGAAGACCACGCTATCATCGGCGGCCTTACTCCTATACATCAATTTTCTCGTGTCGGCTGCCATGCTATGGTTGGCGGCATGAGCCGTATCATCCGTGATATCCCTCCATATACTATAGGCGGTGGAATACCATATAAGATGGGAGGGATCAACCTTGTGGGTTTGAAGCGTCATGGTTTCGACCGTGAAGCGCGCAGTGTCTTGAACAAAGCTTTTAAGGCGGTGTATCGTTCGAAGATGTCTTTGGAAGAGGCGTTGCAACATATCGAAGGAGAGCTTCCCGGCACTCCCGAAATAAAACATTGGCTAGAATTCTGTCGTTCTTCGGAACGTGGTCTTATCGGCCTTAACGGTGAGAAAGAATAACTATGAAGATAGTATATTTTGGCACTCCTGAGTTTTCAGCGAAGGTTTTAGGATATCTTATTGACAATGGCATCGATGTCGTCGCTGTCGTCACTGCCATCGACAAGGCAAAAGGGCGCTCCGGAATTCCTACTCCTTCGCCAGTGAAGGCTCTCGCAATGGAGAAGATCCCCGGCGCCGACATCTTACAGCCTACGAAGCTGCTGCCTATGGTAGACACTCTGTCATCGTATGATGCTGATATGTTCGTATGTGTAGCTTATGGCAAGATCATCCCAGAGGCTGTCTTGGCTTTGCCGCGTCTTGAATCGATAAACCTTCATACCAGCCTTTTGCCGCGGTACCGCGGTGCTGCACCGATACATCGCGCTATAATTTCTGGAGAGAAGGTGTCTGGTGTAACAATTATGAAGATGGTCAAAGAGCTCGATGCTGGGGATATCATCAGCGTCGTCGAGACTCCTATCGGCGAGAATACGACCTTCGGCGACCTTGAAGAGACGTTATGTGTGTTAGGGAGCAAGGCACTTCTTACTGCTCTTTATGGACTAGAAAACGGAACTGCTACGATGACGCCACAAGATCATAGTCTTATGACATACGCCGCTAAAATAAGCGTTGATGATTCCAAAGTTTTATGGGAGAGCACTGCCGAAGACATCCACAACCTCGTCCGCGGTGTAACACCATCGCCTGGAGCGTGGTGCATGATATCGGTGCGCGGCAAATTGCGTCGGCTCAAAATTCTAAGCACTCTCATATCAGAAAACGCCTACTCTGAAGCAGCGCCAGGGACGATACTCTCTGCCGATGACAAAGGTATTATCGTGGCTTGTTCGGAAGGAACTATCGCGATAACATCGTTACAGCTCGAAGGCAAGAAGCCCACGACGGCGGAAGAATTTTTACGTGGATTCCCTATCGATGTCCTTTCTTTTATCAGCTAATTTTATCAAGTAAAAATTTTATTATTTTTTTGCTATACTCTTTTTTGTGCAAAGGCGTATAATTGTCGTGCAAATGCTTATATATCATTATTATAAGCATATTTTTTCACGTTTAAAAGAGGAATTTATTATGAACGCATCAGCAACAATACAACAAATTGGCATACAAACGGCACAGATAAAAAGTTTCTTTCATGAAGCTTCTTCTGAAAAAAACCGTACTATCATTAAAGGTGATTTACAAGTTGTTCGCTGGTGTGCTGAGGCTACCAACAATAAAGTAGTAGCAACATTCTTTAATTTTATCCGAGAGCTAGTTTGTCTAGCAGACCTTCGTGACGACTACAAGTTTTTAAAAGAAAAAGAAAAAAACGTTACCAATCTAAGTATTGGCATTAACGGCAGCATTGCCGACGTTGTTAATACCGTCCTTTTCGTCAGCAGTACCAAGCTTATATCTCTAGGCAAAAGCACTGCTAAAAAGATGGTACACACTATAGGCGTCACGGGATCCGTTGCCTATGGCATAATAGGTGCTATGAAAGCTAAAGAGCTATGCAATACTATCAGCGAAAAGAAAGTAGGCTGGAAGTTCACTGCTCGTGTTCAATTTCTGTCGGTGGCAACGAAAGCTACTCAAGTAACATATTTCCTCTTCGCATGTTTCGGCGGAGGAATTCCTGGAGCTGCTTTTTTCGGAATAGTCTCTGGAGCACTAGCTCACGCTGATGCTCACTACGTCGATGTGTTGAAAAACCAAAAGGTCGTAGTAGTAGTAGAAGAAAAAACAAAACAAGTATAAAAAAATATTTATCATTTTTTTGTTTATGGTGCCCTCCTAATATTTATTTAGAAGGGCATTTTTTGTATATTTTCATTTACCTTTTTCATGCGTTTTTATACTCTAGTTTTGTTTCTAAATATCTAGCCAACAACTTTTAAGGTGAAATCGTTATGAGTCAAAGCGAACAATTAAAATGGGAAACAAGTTTTCCGTTAAAATGGGAAGCATTCTCCTTCTTTAATACTCTTGTATCTCCTTCATGCACTATCTCTGGCGAACGTGATGGCATGAAAAGCCTTTTAATATTTTTCACTGGTTTTTTTCATGATTTAAAGCTTAAAACAGCAGTGGAGTATGCTTCTCACACCCACGATGTAATTTGTTGTGGTGATGTTTTTGAAGACTATAAATGGTGGTCTACTAAGAGCATCGGCATTCCAAAAAATCTATTCACTAAAGAAGCTGAAGAGCAAGAGATTCCAAGAGAAGGCCTTGTCAACGTATGTGCTCGTATTGCTGTAACCGTTGCCGATATTTTTTGTTTTATGCTCGTCATCGAAAAGCTTGCTATCATCTCCCTTGGCAAAGCTTCTTCTAAGATAGGAGGCGCTGTAATTGGTACTGCCTCTGTTGCGCATGGCTTAAAAGCGATAATAAACGCGAGCGATTTATACAAAACGATTCGAGACAAACGGGGTGAAGAGAGAAAGTTCACTGCTTCAGTACAATCTGTTGCTATAGTATCAGAGATTGCAAATATGTTCTACTTCATCTTTGCAGAGACGGCACCTGCCGTTGCTCTTCCTGCTGCTTGTGCTTTTGGCTTGTTCTCAGGATCCATTGGATGTATCTCTGTTTTTCTTAATAAAGATTTAGAAAATCTAAGAGAAGGACAAGAAGAAATGGCAACAGAAGCGGCATAGTCTCTATAACTATTTTTTGATCTTTATGGCTCTCTTTTAGTTAAGAGAGCTTTTTTTTTATTATGAGATACATTTACGTTTACATTTTTCATGTGTTTTTATAATCTAGTATCGTTTTTAAACGTCTTGCTAACAACTTTTAAAGGAGAAATCATTATGGTCACCAAAGCTGGCATACAACCCAACCCTACAGAAGGAAACACAACAAGAACTGATAATCCTGCAGCATATATAACAGTAGCACTAGCGACTGATGAAGCTCCTCGTTCTCCTGAAACGTTTTTTGGTCATAGTATCACTGTCGTTACTACACCTTTTAAAGCTGTAGGCTTTGTTGCTGACAAGATTTTTTCTGCTTTGGGGCTTATTGCTGGAACTGCTTCAGGTCGAGAACGCTTGTTTAAGAGTATCTTTCCTTTTCTTCTTATATCTAATCCTTCTTCTGAATCGGCTGCTTTGATGAAAAGCGGACGCTCCGCAATAAAATTTGCCGACTCCTTCAAGGAAACGATGTTCTTTAAAAAGGACGGCAAATGGTTTGACAAAGAACGTTTCACCTTTTCGAAACTTTTCACAGAAGACGGTAGCTCTAAAGAAGGAATTGTCAGCACTTTCCGCGGAACATGTGCTGCAATAGCGACAAACTGCGCTTCACTGCGTTGGCTCGAATCTATAAAAATAATAGATTTGGGGAAGAAGGCCAGTGCTGTAGGCCTTACTCTATCTTGCAGTGCCCTCGCATCGTTAACATCGGCGTTATTGCTCAACGTGAAAGCAGTTTCCAACATTCTACACGACACGGAAAAGCACAGTACTATCTATAAAGTACGAAACATCGGAAATGAACTTATCTCTTTCATAAAAAACACTGTCGACACTGCCGCTCTTGTCTTCACAGCGAAAAAGAGCAATTTCCTTAATGTACTCACTTCTTTCAATACAGCAAATGGTCTTTATGCCGCTTCCGGTATCATGGGTTGCGTCTCGATACTCTCCCAAGACTATAATAAAAGAAAAAATGCTGAAGAAGAAGCGGCAACAGCATAATCGTTTTTAAGCATTTTTTATATATGCCGGTGAAGAAATCTTCGCCGGCATTTTTTTTATTTTTTTGCTGTACATTTCCCTGCCAATCTTCTATCATATGTTTTTACAATTCGTTTTTATAAGGTATATTATCAGTGGCATTTAGAGATGCTTCAGCAGATCGTGTTTCCTCAAGTTTCCCTGCAACTTTATGCTGTAAATTTACTACTGCCCTTAAGAATTCCATCAATGCCTGTGGAGTCGCTTGTTCTACTTCTAAGAACACTATGAAGACAGCAAAGTTCGCGAAGGATTTTTTCGGTTTATTAGCAGCGGTTCCTCGTTTTAGCTCTTGCTCTTCTTTTTCCAGAAACCGCAACTTTTTCGGTGCAGCGCATACCACTATACGTTTTTTTTCATACCCTAATGTTTTAAAACCTTTCGATAAGCCCTCTTATTTTTCCTCAACTTTCATAAGAACAATCGTATTAGACTGTGTTGATTTTTTAGCACCAACACTTAGCCTTGTTTTTTGGCTATCTTCTGCTGAGATAATAAAAATAAGTGCTCGTACCAAAAAATCTATAGGGCAAGGTTTTTCTTTCTTCGACACAACGTCCGAAAGCGTTCATTTTATTAAAAACCTCGAAAAGCTCAATGAGCGCACAAGAGTTGCAGTCTCTGAGGCGCGCAATCCTATAGTGTTTCTTCAGGCTATGCAGCGCAATCCAGACTATAAAATAGAAGTCTCTTGCTTATTTTTATCTACAATAAAAGTTTTCCCCGTTATTTTAGCGGAAATTGTCTCGGCAGGAGGTCTTTATCCCTCATTACTTTCTTCTGCTTTTACTCTCACTGCTTCTACCCTTGGATTGGGGAAAGTTTTATACGAAAATTACTATGACTGACACTCGCCACCAGAGCCTTAGATGTCTTCTAAACTGTTGCGATATAATTTCGTTTGTCTTGCTATTATCGTGACGGTATTTTATACTATAGCATCATTTATCTATGACAAGGAGAGTGGCTTTTATGAAAAAGGGTATCGTTATATTGTATATCATTAGTGTTATGGTGTTTTTTGTTACGCCAGCACTTTTTGCTTCTCAGGACATTGGCGTCAACAATCGCATTTTAACGAAAGTCAACGGCAAAACCATCACTGTCATGGACATTGCCGACAAGATGGACGTTATTTTTTCTCGAGAGTTCCCTGAGCATACTGACTCTCTTGAATCCCGCTATCAATTTTATATGGCAAACTGGCAATATATTCTTCGGGATATGGTTGACAAAGAGCTTGTTCTCTCCGATGCTCTTGACAAGAAGATCGTTATAAGCGATGGTGACATCCGCGAGGAGCTTGAAGACATGTTTGGCTCCAACGCTATAGAGGCCGTCTCGCAGCTTGGCATGACATATAATGAGGCGTGGTCGATGATCCATGAAGACATTATGGTACGTCGTATGATGTTATATGCTGTACACTCTAAAGCGATGAACAAGACGTCGCCGCAAGACCTTCGTCGTGCTTTCGAAGGATATCTTCTTGACAACCCACAAAATGACGAATGGACTTATCGTGTTCTTTCTATCCGCGACAGTAACAATGGCAAGGCTATTGCCAATGCCACTATAGCGAATATTCTTCTCACTGAAGAGGGGGTATCTTTTGAAGAGCTTTCTTCGGAGCTTTCTAGCCGCGGTCTTATTGAAGATTCTACTGAGGTAAAGGTCTCCGCCGAATTCCATCATAGTGATAATATGTTATCGTCGTCGTATAAAGAGGCTCTTATTTCTCTATCTCCTGGTGAATACAGCGAGCCTATAAAGCACCAAAAAGGTGGAGACCATTCTCCTGTATATAGGATTTTCTTTCTTAAGGAGCATGTTGTTGCGGAGCCAATAATATTTTCCGACATCGAGGAAGGGCTAAAGAACCATCTTTACAATGCTGCTATTGCCGAGGAGACGGAGCTATATATGGCATCTTTAATGAAGCGCTATGGTTTCAACGAAGATCGCTTCCTCGCTGGGATCCCTAAAAACTTCGAACCTTTTATTCTTTAAACCCGAGTTTTAATGCCTTTATATCGTCTTAGCGACCTAAAAGATTTTCTCGATGATGTCGGTGTTCAAGCAAAAAGAAGCATGTCGCAGAACTTCCTCGTCGATGGTAACATCGTCAAAAACAGTATCGACATTGCCGCTGTTATTGCCGATGATGTTATTGTAGAGATAGGTTCTGGTCCTGGTGTTTTCACTGAAGAGCTTTTGTGTCGTGGTGCTACCGTCGTTGCCATAGAGAAAGATGACGTCTTTGCTAGGGCGCTTACACGCCTGCAGACCGCTGACAACAGGCTTCACATCGTCGCCGACGACGCTCTTACCACCGACATTACGGCGCATATATCCCCTCTTCTTCGTGGTGGTGCCAAGGCGAAGATCGTTGCGAGCATACCTTATAGCATCACAACGCCATTGTTACAGAGATGTATCGCTTTGCGTGATATTTTCTCTTGTGCCGTCTTCATCGTCCAGGATGATGTTGCCAGCAAGGCGGTATCGCGTCCTGGCGACAAGAATTATTCCTTTCTTTCAGTTTTCTTGAAGAACTACTGTCACGTGAAATATTCTTTCACGATAAAAAATTCGTGTTTCTATCCCCGTCCGAAGGTATCGTCGGCGGCATTGTCGTTAGAGTTCCGTGACGAACCTCTTCTTTCTGAAGAGCTTTTAGGGCATGTCCGTGAAGCGTTTTTACAAAGACGTAAGATGCTAAGGTCGTCGCTGAAAGAGTATTATTCTAGTGAAAGTATCATGGCAGCATTGGAATCGATAGGGAAGCCTTCTACGGCGCGCCCTGAAGAGCTTTCTCTTGAAGATTTCGTGAACATCTTTCAAATTTTGATTATTGATAACGAAAAACAGAGCCATGAAAGCTTCAGAAGACAGGATTTTTCACCACAGAGCCACAGAGAACACAGAGAGAAATAGGGCGGGCTAGGGGTTTCACCCCTAGAACCCCGAGGGCATAATATTCAGCATTCATTAATCTGCATTCATTATTTTTCTTTCCTAACGGGGTCTGGGGGAGACCCCCAGCCAGATTGCATTCTTTCTCTGTGTTCTCTGTGGCTCTGTGGTGAAAAATCCTACTCCTAATTCCGAACTATTTTATAGCCAACTTTTGAGTTTGTTATACCATGCGATATTTACGTCGTGAATTGCTTTCAGTGGAACTTCTTGTATTGTTTCGTTGCGCTCGTTGACGATATGGATATTTCCGACGTGTTGTCCTTTATTGACTGGGAGTGTTATGTCTTTGTTCCAGTGTACAAGGGCCGTTAATTTTTGTTCTTCTGAGGGGTAGCTATCGAAGACGACATCGCTATCGATAGCGACTTTTAATGTTCTGTTGCTTTTTTTTAGTTTCAGCGAAGCTTTTTGCATTCCTTTTTTTAGAAGTCTTTTCTGTATTTTCTTTTCACGGAAGGCTGTTTCAAACATCATGATAATATCTTCGAACATTTTATCACGTTTGTCATAATGGAACACTACAGCTATCAACGTTCTTCCATCTTTTTCTGCGGCGGCCACTAGGGTATTTTGTGCATCGGTGGTATATCCTGTTTTTATTCCGAAAGCATGAGGGTAGTAGTGCTCGCTTTTCTTTTTAACGAGCCTGTTAAATGCGGGCATCCATGTAGATTTTTGCATATTGGTCTTAGGCCGCTGATATTTCGTCATAAGGATAACTTCGCGGAAAAATGGTATCTTTATAGCCTCTCTGGCTATTAATGCCATATCGTATGCGGTGGTATGGTGTCCCGGAAAATATAGTCCATGTGGGTTATGGAATGTAGTATTTTTACATCCTATCTCGTCGCGGAGGTATATGTTTAACTCTTCCATGAAGGTTGGTATGCTACCGCTAACGTATTGTGCTATGAGGTTTGAGGCATCGTTTGCCGAGGACAGAAGCATCCCTTGGAAGAGCACGCGAAGATGTAGTTTCTCTCCTTTTTTTATTCCCATATGTGAAGAGCCGAATTCCAGCCAGTATGCTGGTTTTGTATATTTCAGATGTTTCTTTGCCGCTGGCGATATAGCACCTATAGCTTCTTGTGTTCCTTCGAGGACAACGTCGAGGTTATCGATATTTTTAAGAGCATATAATGCCGACGCCACCTTTGTTATACTGGCAGGGTCTTCGGGTTTATGGGCCTTTTTTTCATATATGATAGCTCCGGTGTCGGCATTCATAATGATTGCTGACCGTGCTTTCGTTGAGAAGTGTAGCTGTTCGGCGTAGCAAAGGGCTGGCATAAGAGCCATTATCATAGTAATAATTATAATGTTATAACATCTTCGAAACACGCGCGCTATCTCCGTAATATTTTTATATGTAGTAGGTTATGCTACCTTATATACAATGAATTTTTTCGCTAAACAAATTATGTAGAATGTCGATACCTACTATAGGATAAAAACCGATATAAACACAACAAAAGGGAAGCGATTATATGGAAGCACCAACAAATCTTAAAGCGTCGTATCATGAATGTTTAGAAAGTCTTTCTCATATGGCTCCCGACGATATTATCAGTGTTGATTTAGAGCTTTTACATTCTCTAGACCTCGTTGACCAGCTTATTCTCCATAATCGTCGTCCTTCGGAATTCAACGCCATGTTTCATATCATTGAATCTTCTGAGAAGATAACGCTTTTCAACGAACGTTTTCTCATATGGCTTGTTCCGCAATATGTTGAGGATTGTCCTGTAACGTTTGTGATGATAGCTTCTAACACTGAAGGCTCCCCTAACTCTTTAGAGATGGTTTTTTCGACGTCGGGGATATACAATTCTTCATTTTTGATATTGCGTATTCTTGAGAAGCTTCTTTTTGACATCAAAGAGAACGACGTTATTTTTTCGTCATTGTGAGGATATTGGAATCATTTTCTCTAGAATACAACACGTGATCCATTATTTTTTGCATCATAAAAATTCCTAGTCCTCCTATTTCCCTTTCTTCTATTGGTGCGCTGACATCGATTTCTTCGTCATGTTCAAGTGGGTTGAATGGGATTCCTTTATCTTTAATGATTATTGTTATCCCGATTCCTGAGTTACCTTCTGGTGAGCATCTTATCTCTATATCACCGTCGCTGTTGGGGTATGCGTATTTTATAATATTTGCAACGGCTTCTTCTACGGCGAGGATTATTTCTTCGATATTTTTATCCTCGAGGCTTTGTTTTTTTGCGCTTTCGGCGACGAAGACCATCATGTCGTGCAGATTTTCTAGTTTCGCAGGAAAGTTTTTTTTCTCTTCATCTATTTCCATATATTTCACCATATGTGGTTTATATAGCTTACGATTTTACGTGCTAGCGCGACATTTAGCGGATCTTCTACTATACCGCGAGCATTTTCATTTGTCGTCATCTGCCCTAATGAATAAGCGAGTAGATTTGTTCTGTTGCTATCGAAGTCATAGTCGTAATCGACAGAGTCATCTATTAGTGTTGGTCCAGAGATTATTTTCCCTGTAGCTGTTTCTTCTATTGACACTTCGACTTTTGTTATGAGCCGACTTTCCACTTGTATAATATTTTCCAGGCTATCGTCGTTGTCATCTTTTTTGTGACGATATCCGATATTTTCGCTGTAGGAGTCGAGGATCTTGACGTGTAGTATAAGCTCGCCAGAGTGTTGTTGGTATGACAGTCCTCCTGTCGAGGTTTCAAGTTCGCGAACTATAGCGGCGGTGAGTTTCCCGTCGTTATCGCCGTCGACATACGGAGTGTGTATAGTATTATACGAATGCGACAACGTATTGGCGCTACCCCATTGGTATCCATTACCGCATGAGAGCGTCATCATTGTCAAGATACAAAAGAGCGCTATATTTTTAAAATATTTCATCATCACATATTATATTGTGTCACTTCACGACGACTATGCTGAAGGGTTTTCGCTTGCATCGATATGAAGTTCTAATTCTGCTACTTCTTTATGTAGCGCATCAAGTCTTTTATTACAATCTTTTGCGCTTGTTGTCGATGGAAATTGTTGTAATACTCTGAAATAGTAGAGTGCTGACGCTTTTGGTTTTTTTATTTTCTCGTAGAATTTCCCTGTATTATAAAGGTTTTTCGCGTAGTCTTCTTCCATATCGGCAACGAATGCGTTAACTTCTTTTGTTTTTGGATTTTTAGGGAATTCCTTTGCAAAGCATGCGGCGTTTATTTTGGCGAGCTGAAGTACGTCGAAGTTATTTGCGCTTTTAGCGCTCTGTTTTTTATATAGTCGTGCTACGGCGAGGAAGCTTTCTGCTGCGAGTTCATGTTTGGGGTGTTTATGTATTATGGTATTATAGACATCTGCAGCTTCGACATTGTCATCCATAGCTTCGAGTAGCTGTCCTTTTGAAAACATAGCTTTTATAGCGACTTCTTTCCCTGGAAGTGCTGTTATCAAAGAATCATAGATCTCTAATGCGCTGCTCCTATCTACGACGATTTTCGGCATAGCCTCCAGCCCGAAGAGGTGTTTCTGCGCACCTTTTCGCAATTTTTCTGCTACGGCGTAGCGGAATTCCCATGTTTTCTCGAAGAAAGTTGTATGGTCGGGCATATTGAGATATGCTATGAAGTGTTTATTTGCCATATCGATATCGTTGTTCTGGAAGTATGCTACTCCCAGATAGAATATTGACGACGGGATGAGAGTGCTTTCTGGGTAGTTGACTTTCAATACCTTGAACTGCTCTATAGCTTTCTTCCACTTTTTCTTTTCCAAGGCTTTAAGGCCTAGGTCATAGTGGTCTTCGGCAGAGTATTTTGCGGCGTATTGTTTTTTTATCAGCCTGCCTTCCCTAACGACATATGCTGCCTCGGCGGGGGCTGCTGCTGCTATCATTATACTGGTTGTTATAAGGGCAAAGATTACATTTTTTTTCATTGTGGTATCACTGCTTAATTAATATACGGTAACGATTGTAATATCTTCGCGTGAAACGTTCAAGGTCAAACTTTCACGGTGTCGATGACGCCTGTAACATTTTTCACGATATCGTGTACTCGTTTTTTGTCGTTGACGTGATATTTTTTTCCTACTGCTATCTGTGTTGTTGTGTTGTCGTCACATATGTCGAGGGTTACTGGGATATCGCCGGAATGTTTCAGTAGGACATCTTTTATTACGAGTATTGTTGTGAGGTCGGCGTTGTTGGCATCGACGTTGATTGTTAGAGAGGGAGTGTTTATTTGTTGTTGCTGTTGTTGTTGCGGGGCTTTCGGCGGTTTTTTCGGTTGCTGTCGTTTTGTGCCACTGTCTTTACTGCTTTTGTTGTTATCGTTACGTCGTGTTATTTTCTCTGAGAATTTTGCTTTGTCGTAGGCATTATCGCATGAGCGTATCATCGTCTCGTTGACGTCTGTAAGGTCGTCACACCAGCGACATTGTAGTTGTCTATTGCCTTCACGTTCTTGTACGTTGACGACGGCGTATATCAGTTTATTTGTATCGAACAGGTGTGTTTTTTCTTCGTACATTTCTGGCCATATTGGCAGTTCGTAGCGTTCTTCTCCGTCGCTTATTGTCAGGATGGCGAACTTACGAAGGCTTTTCGAAGAGATCTTTACGTTACTATCTTCTATTATAAACGCTGTTCTGAAGGTACCGCCGATATCGATATCTTTCGATGTCTTCAGTGGCACACACGAGAGTTTTTCCATGGTATCTTCGTAGGAGTCCATGGGGTGTCCTGTTAGGAAGAATCCCAGCAGATCTTTTTCTCTCATAAACGTCTCATTTTCTGTACTTGGCGCTACGACGTCTGGCGGCGAGGAGAATAGATCTTCTTGATCTTCTTCTATGAGGGTGAACAGTGATATTACGCCGTGAGTTTCATCTTCGCGTTCTTTTGCAGCAGAGGCATACATTTTTTCTACGCTTTGTCGCATAGCGTCACGCGTCCATGTTGTGAAGTCGAAACATCCTGCGTCGGCGAGGTTTTCTGCGGCTTTTTTCCCTACTTTTTTTGTGTCGATACGTTTTACGAAGTCGTATAGTGTGGTGTATTTTCCGTTCTTCGTTCTTTCTGTTACTATAGCTTCGACGGCGCCTTCTCCTATGCCACGTATTGCTGTCATTGCGAAGCGTATACCTTTGTCGGTGGGGGCGAATTCTTTCCCTGCGTCGTTAACATCTGGCGGAAGCGTTGGTATTCCCATTTTATGTGCTTCGTTTATGAACTTAGCGACTTTTTCTACGTCGTCGCTGTCGCAGCTCATCAATGCTGCCATCCATTCTGTTGGGTAGTGAGCTTTCAGGTATGCTGTGGTGTATGCTATATAGGCGTATGCTGCTGCGTGGGATTTATTGAAGCCATATTCAGCGAACTTCTCCATCTTATCGAAGATAAGTGCCGCTGTTTTCTCATCGATATCGTTCTCTGCTGCTCCTTCCTGGAATTTCTTCCGCATCTCTGACATCTGTTTCATATCTTTTTTTCCCATAGCGCGCCGTAGCACGTCACCTTCTCCTAGGGAAAAATTTGCCAGGGAGCCTGCTATCTGCATAACCTGTTCCTGGTATACCATGATACCGTATGTTTCTTTTAGGATATCTTCAAGCCACGGGTGGTCGTATTCTATCTCTTCGCGTCCGTGTTTTCTGTTGACATACGACGGTATCATATCCATCGGCCCTGGGCGGTACAATGACACCATAGCGATTATCTCTTCGAACTTATCGAGGTGCAGATTTCGTGCGAGGTCGCGCATGCCACCGGATTCCAGTTGGAAGACTCCTAGGGTATCGCCTTTGTTAAGCATTTCGAAGGTTTCGGCATCGTCGAGAGGGAGTTTTGCGCTATCGATATCTTCGCCGGTACGTTCTCGTATAGAAGCAACGGCTTTCTGTATTGCCGTCAGTGTTTTAAGCCCTAGGAAGTCGACTTTAAGCATCCCCACAGCTTCTACAGGCTTCATAGCGTATTGTGTCAGTGACATCTCGGAGTCTTTGGCGCGGCATATTGGAATCTTTTCGATTATGGGTTCTGCCGAAACTATTACTCCTGCAGCGTGGACGCCAGTGTTACGTATAGAGCCTTCTAGCTTCCTTCCGATATCGATAACCTGGTGTGCTTCTGGGTCTTCATTATATTCCCTTAGCAGATCAGGGTCGATTTCCAGTGATCTTTCGATGGTGATATTTAGCTCATCGGGGATAAGTTTCGTCAGGGCGTTGACTTTTGCTAGAGGCATACTCAAGACTCTTCCTACGTCTTTTATCGCCATCTTCGCCTTCATCGTCCCGAAGGTTATTATCTGTGCTATATTTCCTTGACCATATTTCTTTACCATATAGTCGATTACTTCACCGCGGCGTTCCATACAGATATCTACATCGATATCGGGGTATGACATACGTTCTGGGTTGATAAAACGTTCGAAGAGGAGGTTGAATCTTAGTGGCTCGATGTCTGTTATACCGATGAGGTAGCATATTATCGAGCCGGCCCCTGATCCACGTCCTGGTCCTACAGGGATGTTGTTATCTTTAGACCATTTTATGAAGTCGTATACTATAAGTAGGTAGTCGCACAGCCCTTTTGGTGCTATGACGCTCATCTCATATTTTAGGCGTTCTTTTATTACGTCGAGCGGGGCTTTATCGGGATATTTCTTCTGTACTTCTTCTAGGCTTTCTGTGTTGTAGCGTTTTTCTATGCTCTCCGAGCATAGTTTTACAAGGTATTCTGCTACGACGTCGTTATGTTTTTCCTTTGTCAGCTTTTTATCGCCATAATCTGGCGGATAATACATGGGGTAGTGTTTTGTTTCGAAGTCGATCTCGACGTTACACATCGCTGCGATGTCTGCCGTCGCTGTTATTGCGTCGGGGACATCTGCGAAGAGTTCTGCCATCTGTTCTGCGCTTTTGAAGTAACATTCGTGTGAGGAGTATGCCCTTCTTCTGGGGTTAGGAACTTTTGTTGTAGCGTTTCCTGCGGCATCGCGTTCCCATATCTCGCAAGGCTCTCCTGACTGTATATTAAGGAATATCTCATGTGCCCGCCATTCTTCTCTTTCGATGTAGTGGCTATCGTTTGTGGCGACGCAGCGAATTCCTAGGTCTTTCGATGCCTGTATAATTCGTGCGTCGGCTCTTTCTTGTTTTTCTATGAAGCTCTTGTAGTCGTGGTAAAGCCATGTTTCCATGTCAACGCCGTCGGCGACGATGGCGTCGTGGGACATACGATGTCGGTGTAGTTCTAGGTAATAGTCTTCGCCATAAAGTTTCTGATACCACTGTATTTCTTCGTAAAGAACATCGTCGGTGACGGCCTCGTCGGCAGCAAGGGCTGTTACTCTGCCGCTAAGACATCCAGACAGGCATATCACTCCTTCGCTATACTGTTCTAGGGCTTCTTTGTCGACGCGAGGGACGTAGTAGAATCCTTCGAGGTGTCCTATCGACGAAAGTTTGCATATGTTATGGTATCCTTCCTGGTTTTTTGCAAGAAGGACGAGGTGATAGGCGTTTTTCTTTCCGGCGATGCGCTGTTTCTCATGGCGCGATGTTGTAGCAACATAAACTTCACAGCCTATTATTGGTTTAACGCCTTTAGAAGAGCATGCTTTGAAGAAATCTACTGCGCCGAACATATTTCCATGGTCGGTTATTGCCACTGCAGGCATCTCTAATGCTGCGGCTTTTTCTGCTATCCTCTTAACCGATGCTGTAGCGTCGAGGATAGAATATTGCGAGTGAACGTGTAGTGGTACCCAGGACATCTTTACCCATAATTGCGACCTATATTTCCTTTAACACCATAGAATTTGGGCAAGATGGCTCAGTGAGCGACAAGCAAATAGTTGTAACTATTCGCGAGGAGCAAAATGAGTCAGGTTGCCTGATACTATGGATGCTATAGGAAACAAGACCTTTTTTTCATTTTTAAAAAGCTCTGACAAAAATATAAACGTGTTAAGATAAATATCTTAAGCCATTACTATTTCTTATTGTTTTTCTTTGCCCATTTGCTATTATTTGGCTTCACCATATATCTTTTTGCAGCAGCACATTTGCTTTGATTCTATTCTCGCGAATGTTTTAACATTCGCTCGTCTTTCATCTTCGCACCTATACTACTGCAAAAACCCTATGGCGAAGTATAGGTCGCAATCATGGGTTATACTCCTAACTATGCGTATTCTTTAGCTTCTTTTCTTTCTTCTTTGGCATCGCTATCATCTCTGATGCTTATATTTATAAGTGGTACCATTAGTGCTATTGTTATTATGCTACACCCTGCCATAGCGTATAAAAAGCCATCCCATCCCCACAGTTTAATGATATATGTCAAAGGGTATCCTGCCACTGCTGCGCCGATATAAGCGAAGCATCCTACGAAACCCGTCGCTGTCGCTGCGGCTTTTTTGTGTGAGAAGTCTGCCGCTGTACATCCTATAAGCATCTGCGGTCCGAAGATGAAGAATCCTATAGCTCCCAGCAATATTATATCGAGAGTTACTGCCGTTGTTTTTATCATAATCAACCCGAGGAATGGTATTAGTATCGCCACCATATATAGCACCATTACAGGGACTCTACGTCCTTTGAAGATATAATCCGACGCAAATCCTGCTACGAGCATCCCGAAGAATCCTCCTATCTCGAAAGCGGTAATAGTAAGGTTAGCAGAGACCTCTTTGTATCCTTTAGTGTCGATGAGGAACATAGCACTCCAGTCGTTAACTCCCTGCCGTACTATATATACGAAGAAATACGAAATACCTAGCATCCATATTATCTTATTTTTTAGGATGTATTTGAAGAGGATCTCCTTGACGGTGAACTCTCTTTCTTTTTTGTCGCGCGCTTCGCCTTTGACATGGTCGTCCTTGAAGTTCTCTATCGAAGGAAGCCCTAGTGATTGCGGGGTGTCACGGAGTCTGTTCATTATGAAGAGCCCTACCACGATACAAAGGACTCCTGGGACATACATAGCATACCGCCATCCGTAATGAAGCACACAAAATGCTACTAATAGCGGGATTATCGCTCCCCCGACATTATGCGAAGTACTCCACAGCGACCACCACGTCCCTCTTTCTTTTTGTGAATACCAGTGTGTTAGCAGTCTACATGCCGGCGGCCATCCGAACCCTTGGAACCATCCGTTCAGCCCCCAGAATATTGCGAAAGCATATATCGACGAAGACATCCCGAAGAAGATATTTATAAAACCCGTTATTATTAGTCCGAAGCTCATAATATATCGAGGGTTTGACCTGTCACCGAGGATGCCGCTGGCGAACTTGCTGACGCCATAGGTTATAGAGAGGATACTCGCCAGTATTCCTAGGTCTGTGATGCTAAAGCCAAGGTCGGCGATTAGTGCCGGCATGGCGAATATGAAGCTTTTCCTTGTGAAGTAATAAAACACATACCCTATATACATCGCGTAGAAGGTTCGTATACGCCAATATTTATAGCTTTTCTTCACCTGCTCTTCGTCTGCCATAGTCTCGATGAACGGTGCGGGCTTAAAGATATTTATCAACTTTCTCATGGATTTTCCTCTTTTGTTAATATCTACAAAAAACAAAACAATTTGTCCTACGATGACGAATCTTACGATTAATGTCAAACCATCATTGACGCCTTATCCTCCTTATGATAAAACTTCCTTTATCTAATATATAGAAGGGAAATGCTAATATGGACAACGACAACTTCACATCGAACGACGACTTTGACGATATTTTCGGCGACCTTTTGCAAGGCGCTACTAATCCTGCCTCTTCTGATGCGGCGTTCGAAGAAATCCTTGAAGACGTGGTCTCCGAGACCATAACACCTTCAGCCAAATATTCTTTCGATGAAGACTTCTCTTACGAGAAGCCTCGCTCCGATAAAAGAGTCGACATCGACACCCTCCTCGATGAGGTCGTCTTGTCGCCTTTAAAACCAAAAAAGCGTCGTTCTGATTTCGTTTCTCCTTCGGAGGAATCTTTTTTTGCAGAGATCGACAGTCGCTATGGCATCGACACCGCTTCGTCACCGTCGAATAATGCCACCGTTGCCGCAGCAAAACCCTCTCCTACATACGAAGAGCCATACTACGAGAAGCCCGGAGAAAACTTTCCTGCTCGGCGTCCTCGTCGCAGCTTTAATTTTTTGAAACCTCTCAGAAAAGTTTTTACGCTGTGGCGTCATGCCGCAGTTTTTGTCGTGGCACTGTCCGCTGCTTTTGCGTTATGGCACGGGTATGATGTTATGTCGCGCAACACCGCCGCCGCAGAACATAGCGCCGCACGCGACCTCGTTGATATCTCCATGGCTCTCGCCCATGCGCAGCTTACCCGCAGCGATGATCCCGGTGCTGCCAACGACTACACATCGCCATTGCTATTAAAAGCTCACTACGATGCCGTCCTTCCCGACGGCTACAGGACTGCGTTCCCCATAAGCAGCCGTGGAATATTAGGATCGTCTAAGTACAAAGTCAACATCATCACCAACAGTAACCTATCGCACTATGCCCTTCTTGCTACGCCATCGCCATCGCCGATGCAGAGTATTTTCCCAAAGGCCTCGTACCTCCTCGACAGCACGACGATGATATTGCACAAAGTTTCTAACGTAAAGGCCTGGGAAGACCTTTTTAACAACACCCTCTTCATAAACGCATCTCTTGCTTCAGACATCGCCGCTCTCGCAAAAAAAGAACCCGTAATAACACTATCTTCTCTCGACGACGGCAATGGCATGGGCTTCGCCCCTCCAGAGTCTCTCGCCATAGAGCATCCTGGCGCAAAGAATGTCGTATACAACGCACCACGTTTCTTCCCCTTCAGCACCGCCGTACTAAAAGAAGTTACTAGTAATATCTTCCCTTCAGACTCCACCGTCTATGACAACGAAGCAGCGTCTTTCATCAGCAAAAACCTCGCTTCCCGCAACGATACCGTGTTGTATATGCCGATAACGACGAAGAAAGGCTACGAAACATACCTAAAGCTCGCAGGCCATCCTGCGCTGAAAGGTTTCATCATGGGACACCTCACCTTCGACAGCACCTCCAAAAAGATAACACGTAGCGCTTTAGTAGAAGCCCCTATCTCCAGCGGCGCTATGCTCTTCATCGACGACGACACCATAGACATCGCCATGCCTAGCATCCCCTCTTACGATGGCGAAACCACCGCCCTCAACGTCTTCGAAGGCGAAGGCCTCGAAGATGAGAACGCCATAATATATCGTACCATGATGCACGAAGCCCTAGCACAACTAGTTAAAACACGCCACGCTTCACTAAACATCATCTCCGAAGATATCGTCGCACTCCTGGCCTCATACAACAGAAAACCCTTCGAAGACTTCGACGAGCAATACTCCCTAATAGAACAACGCTACAAAGAAGAAGCACTGACACACCACAATATCATCGAAGGAGCACTAGAGAAATTCTTCGCGTCATACGTAAAAAAATCCCCATACGAAAACTTCCCCGTCTTCAAAACCGTCGTAGAATCCATGAGCCTACACGACTACGTCAGCAATAGCCTCTACAACGATCTCAATAGCCTAATCTCAGACTCCACTACTACAATGTCAAGGGTTCCGCACCCTTGACAAACCGCGCCAGAGGAGAAATTCTCCTCTGGACTCCCCATGTAAGCGACAAAGCAAAATGTAAAGGCGTTTCGCCTTTACATTTTGCTTTGTCGCCGCCGTCATCACCATCGAAACGATGGCGATGAAAATTTGACCTTACAGCTTTTTTTAAACCCAGCCCAACAAGAAATCCTTTTTTTTATATTCTGTTAAGCGCTAAACTTTTGCTTTATTTATATAAAATCGAAAGAGGTTTATGGGATATGGAGTTAGAAATAGTAGGACCAGAAATATTAGTAAGGACACAAACACCAAGCAAAGAACAATCAGAATTAGCACCACCACCACAACGAGAAGATGGAACGCGTGCCAGACAGGAAGCACAAGTAGATTCGTTAGGTCAAGAGGCTTTTGACCTTGTCTATGAACATAGAAAAAAAATGTTTCTTACTGCTGATAATGAAAAAACTTCTCATTATTATGACGGTACATGTTATAAAGGATATAAATATTCTGAAAGATATACATATCCTACTGATTGTTTTATAGAAGCTACGGCGAAAGTGACTAAAACAGGCATAAAAACTGTTAAGAGCGCTCTGAAAATCTTGTATGACTCTGGACAAGAAATCACTACTTTACCTATCTTAGCACAAACTATTTATAACCCTAATAAAGGCCTTGTGTGTTTTATTAAAGAAGATTCTCCTACTCTTGAGAGCTATCAACTTAGTTTTGACAAAGTTTTTGTAGCAAAAAGAGCAGAAACAATAAAAAAAACGCTTACAAAAAACAAATTATTTAAAAAATGTGAGGCCAAAAAGACATTTGAAAGTTTAGTCGAAGAGGCATTTGAAAGTTTATTACTTGAGTATAAAAACCTTGACGACTTAGGGCTGTTAATGAAGGAATTGTGAATCGATCCATCTCCTGATTCTTCTACAACAACAGGTTATAATCTTAACTGGCAATCACAGGTATAAATTCCTCATCGCCATCGAACCCGCGATTATTACCAAATCTGTGGTCAACCGCTACAGATGGAGGTAAAATTTTATACATTTTGACAAGGGCATGTCTTGAGACATGGCCGAGGAGAAACGTATAAAAGGTTGCCTTCAGCTGTAGATGGTTGGCCATGGATTTGGTAGTAATTGCGGGTTGAAACGATGGTGTTGACATCGAAGGCAAAGCACGGCGCGAGGGCGTTTCGCCTTAGCGCTTTGCTTTGTCGCGGGATTGTTAAGGGTGCGCGGAGCACCCTTAACTTGACGATTTTGTTTGTGGTGGGTATAATCGTGGCATCTATAAAGGTGTATAAGGTTTTGCTATGAATATTTCTATTCCTAAGGGTGTCTTTGATATTGTTCCTAATCCCGTCAAAGAAGAGTTATCTTGGCAGGCGTCGGACTTATGGGCTTATGTTGAGGGTGTGATACGTCGTATTTCTTATGAATATGGTTTCCGTGAGATCAGGACACCGCTATTCGAGCGCACGGAACTTTTCAAAAGGGGTGTTGGCGAGACGTCGGACATCGTCACCAAGGAGATGTATACCTTTGATGATAAGGGTGGACGTTCTATGACGTTACGTCCTGAAGGTACTGCTTCTGTGTTACGTTCTTTTTTGGAGAAGAGCATGCACCACAGTTCTCCTTTAAACAAGCTATTCTATATTGCTCCGATGTTCCGCTATGAGAGGCAGCAGGCGGGACGGTATCGCCAGCACCATCAGTTTGGTGTAGAGGCTATTGGTGGTGGCGCTCCTGAGCATGATGCTGAGGTCATTGCTATGATGTACAATTTCTACAAACGCCTTGGCATCGAGAAATTTTCTATAAAGATTAATTCCGTCGGCGACGCCGAAAGCCGCAATCGTTTCCGTGATGTTTTACAAGACGTCTTACGTCCTCATCTTCCTGAGCTTTCTGCCGATAGCAAAGAGCGCTTCGAGAAGAACCCTCTACGTATTTTGGACTCCAAAGCTCCCGAAGACCAGCAATTTATTCGTGAAGTTCCTTCTATTCTCGATAGTCTCAACGACGAATGCCGCGACCATTTTTCTCAGGTGTGTTCTTTACTTGATGATCTTTCTATTCCTTATGATATCACGCCTAGTCTCGTCAGGGGTCTTGACTATTATAGTAATACTGTCTTCGAAGCTACTGCCGACGATCTCGGCGCGCAGAACAGCATCGGCGGTGGCGGTAGATATGACAGTCTTATCAAGACTCTCGGCGGCCCTGATCTCCCTGCTATAGGCTTCGGCATTGGCATCGAGCGTGTCATCATGACGATGCTTTCCCAGGGGGCCAAATTCCCTGAAAAGCCACACCCTACACTATATATAATACCTCTTGGCGACGAAGCACGAAGCCGCTGTTTTCTGGTGCTACAGAATCTTAGGGACAAAGGCATCGCTGCAGAGATGGATTTCTCTGGGAAGAAGCTCAAGAAAGTCATGGGATATGCCGACAGCATTGGCGCCAAGTATTCTGTCGTCGTCGGCGCCGACGAGCTTGCTTCCGGCACTGTGAAGGTCAAAGAGATGTCTTCTGGCGACGTCCGCGACGCCGCTCTCGATGCTCTTGCTGACATTTTAACATCATAACTCAAGGAAACAGAAATTTCTATGTTTGACTATCGCAGAACACATACTTGTGGAGAGCTTCGCAAAGAAGACATCGGCAAAGAGGTAACGCTTTCTGGGTGGGTACATCTCCATCGCAACCTTGGAGGTCTTATCTTTATAGATATCAGAGACCGATATGGTTTCACGCAGGCGGTCTTCGACCCTGAAGTCGACAAAGAACGTCATGCTATTGCCGAAACTTTCCGTTCCGAGTGGGTTGTTTCCGTTAAAGGCACCGTCATCGCCCGTGCCGACGGCATGGCGAACTCCAGCCTTGACACTGGTGACATCGAAGTAGAGGTTAGTGACGTTGCTGTGTTGTCGAAGTCCAAGACGCCACCGTTCTCCGTTTGTGACGAGGTAATAAACGTCAACGAAGAGCTACGCCTACGTTATCGATACCTTGACGTCCGCCGTGGTGGAATAATAAAAAACCTTGCCCTGCGTCATAGTGCTATGCTTGCGACAAGGAATTTCTTCGACTCTAAGGGTTTCATGGAGATACAGACTCCTATCCTTGGGAAGTCTACTCCTGAAGGCGCTCGCGATTATCTTGTTCCTTCGAGGATATATCCTGGCTCGTTCTATGCGCTTCCACAGTCGCCGCAGATCTTCAAACAGCTACTTATGGTCTCTGGCCTCGACAAATATTTCCAGATAGCTCCATGTTTCCGCGACGAAGACCTTCGTGCTGACAGGCAGCCAGAATTTACACAGATAGACATGGAGATGTCGTTCTCTACTACCGAAGAGCTCTTCGATATTATCGAAGGCCTTGTTGCTACGATCTTCGACAAAAGTTTAGGAGTCACTATTGGCGGTTCTTTTCAAAGGCTCACCTACGACGAATGTATTGGTTCGTACGGCACCGACAAGCCTGACCTACGTTTCGGTATGAAGCTCATCACTCTTGACGATATCGCCAAGAGGTCGACTTTCTCGATATTCCTCGAGAACCTCAAAGGTGGAAATACCGTCAAAGGTCTGTGTGTCAAAGGCGGCACTAACATCTCACGCCGACAGATCGACGAATATACTGCCTTCGTCGGGGAGTTCGGCGTAAAAGGCCTGGCTTGGATGAAGCGTAATGATGAAGGCGTCCTTACTTCCAGTATAGTTAAGTTCTTCGACGAGGGTCTTCAGCAGGAGCTTATCGACGCTCTCGACATCGCCCCCGGAGACCTTATCTTCATCGTCGCCGACGAAAAAAATAGGACCAACCAGGCTCTCGACCACCTACGTCGTCGTCTTGCCAAAGACCGTGACCTCATCGAAGCAGGAAAGTATGAATTCTTATGGGTCACCGACTACCCTCTTATGTCGTGGAACGCCGAAGAAGAGCGTCTCGACAGCGAGCATCATCCTTTCACAGCGCCTCATCCCGAAGACGCCCATCTTCTCGACAGCGACGCTACGAAAGTTCGATCTCTGAGCTACGATCTCGTCGTCAATGGCTACGAGCTTGCCTCGGGATCGCAACGCATCCACGACGAGATGACGCAGAAGAAGATCTTCGAGCTTCTTAAGCTCTCCGAAGAAGAGATACAGGGACGTTTCGGCTTCTTCGTCGAGGCTCTAAACTACGGAACACCGCCGCATATCGGCATAGGAATAGGCTTCGATAGGCTCCTTATGGTGATGATCGGCACTGAAAACATCCGCGATGTCATTGCCTTCCCAAAGACGCAGAAAGCCTCAGACCTTATGTCCGAAGCCCCTAGTGCTGTCGATGACATACAGCTCCAAGACCTAAAGATAACCATTAAAGATTAATACAATTACTTGAAGGAACTTCTCCTATGATAAAAAAAACAATCGTACCATACCTTATAGGCATAATAATATTAATGTCCGGAACGTTATACCTATATGCAGGATCTTCCAGCGACAACAGTGTCACAAAAGATACCGCCGACAATTCCGAGCAACAAGTTCCCAAGAAAGAATCTTTTTCTAATGACGACATCGCCAAGGTGTCCGAGACTTTCGGACATTTCATCGCCAAGAACCTCGAGACTCCTGGTTTCACCTTTGACCTCGACGCCATAATACGCGGCATGCACAATGCCCTCGCCGGTGAAGAGCCTCCCCTCTCAGAAGAAGAATACGAAGCGATGGTAACCGTCATCCAGGAAAACGCCTTCCTTGAAATTTCTGAAAACAACCTTTCTGATGCCGTTGCTTTTATGGAAGAGAACATCGAGAATGACGACGTCGTAGAAATCGAGGCCGGCAAGCTACAATATATCATCCTCGAAGAAGGTTCTGGCGCCGAAATCGCCGAAAACGGCACAGCGACAATACACTATACCGGGAAATGTCTCGACGGTACGGTATTCGGAAGCTCGCTCGACAGCGGAGAGCCTATAACATTATCGCTAGACCAAACGGTCCCTGGCTTCAGCAGAGGGCTCGTCGGTATGAAGCAAGGCGAGAAACGCCGTATCTTTATACACCCTGACATGGGATACGGAACGGCAGGGCAACTCCCACCGAACAGTCTCCTTATCTTCGACATCGAAGTCGTTGACGCCAACGCAACAATCGTCGACATCGACGCCGAAGAGTAGAAGATAGCAAATGGAACCGAACTTTTTTTCTAGTGCGCCAAAAAGTTTCGCCATAGAAACATTTCGACATCTCGGCTGTGACGTCGAAGTTTGGGAAGAACCTAAGCTTGTCACCATCAAGGTAGAGCCTTCTTCGCTAGAACGCATTACTAATATTATGGCGACGTGTCTATTGCCGCATATTGCTTTCTGGGAGTCTGTGAAGTTCTGCAAAGACCGCAGACTGTCGGAGAGACTTTTAAAAATAAGTGTGCAGTCTACCTTCGTCACTCTTTGCCCCTGGGCATGTTTAGCATATTATAAAACTCTTCGCTGTAGCGAACGTTTCATACGCAGTGGCTTTCCGGAAAACCCTCAAAAACTTACGAGAAGTTACCTCAACATGGCGAGGTTTATGGCTTCCTGTTCTGACATAGAAGGTCGTGATGATATATACCAAGCGTTGACTCAAGAGCTTGGAAGTCACATCACCAACATCGAAAACGCCACGAACCACCGCCTAGAAGCTGCCAGGATTTTTAGGCTGTTCGCTACGCATTACGACGTTTCTATCAAGCTGTCAGCCGTCAAGGCGATTCCGACAAAAAGCATTTTCTACAAACCAGGCGATTGCGTTCCCCTCGAAAATGCCATACGACGAGAGCGTATTGACACCTTTATTCTTCTAGCTGGGGCCGTTACTTCTCAGGACTCCCAAAAACCTTTAGCCAACAAAATTATGGCGATCATACAAGAATGTTATAGTCTATGTCTGTCGACGGATGCAGCAGTGGAGAGGCCTGTTCAGCAAAAGGCGCAATCACTTCCCGATGTCGTAAAATTAGCACGGGCTAAAGAATCTATTTCAGACATGTGCCTACAAACGGCTGAAGATCTCTGCGATGCTATGATAACTTTAATTGGCTACATTGAATCAACAAATGTCTTTGAAACATTGACCACTAATATCGAAAATATAATAAAAAAGACTACTTACAATGTCGAAGGCGAAGAAATTCTCATTATGTTTGCCAAGATATCATTAAAAATAGCCGATACGGTGAAAAATTTACATCTCAATACAGCCCTCATAAGCAGCTTAGTAACTATGACGAACGCTGCTCTTATTATTCCCTGCCTCGACTACGTCACAAGAAATCAGCTAGAACAACTCAACCAAGACTTTAAAAAAGCAGAAAAGTCTGGTGACGAAGAAATCACTCTGTGCACTACGCGCACTACGCGCTCAAGGCGTGCTATTCCACTTCCCGGAGCTGTTGATAGCAAAGGGTATCAGTGGTAGATATCCAAGACGCGCAATGTAATTTTTTGACGAAACAGTGCTAGATTTATAGCGTTTTTCATGTTATGCTAAACCTTTAAATGTTAATCAATGACACCTCAACGAAGACAAAAATACGGGAGATTTTTATGAAGGTAGTATTGTTTCAGCCTGACATCCCGCAGAACACCGGAAACATTGCGCGCACCTGCGCAGTAACGGGTTCTTCGTTGACGCTTGTGAAGCCACTAGGTTTCAGCATCTCAGATCGTTATCTCAAGCGTGCAGGCCTCGACTACTGGAATGACGTTAACGTCGACACCATCGACAACCTTGAAAGCTATCTCGAAGGACAAAATAATAATTTCTATTTCTTTTCTAGCAAAGCGACGAAGCTCTATACCGACGTTACTTATGGGTCTGATGATATCCTTATATTCGGCTCGGAGACGCAAGGGCTGCCGCAACATTTCTACGAAAAGTGGCCCGAGAAGTTCGTCACGATACCTATGGTCGACAACTCACGCTGCCTAAACATCTCCAACGCCGCCGCCGTCGCCGTATACGAAGCCTTGCGCCAATTAACGGAAACTATTATTAGCGGATAGTTATAGCATTTATCGAGTAGAAGCCTAAACATCAAAGTCTTGAAGAGCCTTAATAGCTATGTTAATGAGGACTTTATCTTTTAAATGCTGCGTAACCTTTCTTAGCCCTACGATAGCAGGTTTGCTTATTGCTGGATTCGGGTTTTTTGCGAGCTCTATCAGCACTTCAAGAAATATCCTGCTATGCTTTAATTCCTTTGCATTCCAAGAAAACAATATTAATCTCTCTCTAGATTTTTTGGTTATTATCGCTGGGTCCTGGTTGTTTGCGAGTTCTTTAAGAGCTTCAAGAGCATTCGTACGGTTGTCTTCATATTTTGAACAACAAGCAACATTTAATAATTCATCGACAATTTCTGTGCGAACATCCTCTGATAGTTCGTCTTCTTTTGATAGTTTTATTATAATAGAAAGAGAATTTATAAGGCTGTGTTGATATTTTGAAAAATAAGCACTCCGTCCTAGCCCTTTGATAGTAGATTTGCTTATCTCCAGATTATCGCTTCTTGCTAGCTCTATCATCACGTCAGGACATTTATCTTCATGCCTTATCTCTATTGAATTATAGTAAAAAGAACTAAATGTGACTATTTCTATAAAACCTTGGGTTATTATCATTTCGCCGTGGTCTGCCACTAGCGTTTTAATAAAGTCAATAGATTTAATGACATTTTCATAATTGTCGCTGCTAATGATTAAACGATTAATCTCTTCTGATAATTTCTCGACAATTAATATACGAACATCATTTAAAGGATCTTGTAAAGGGCCTTGGTTTTTTGCTAACTCAATAAGAGTATCAAAATCGTAAACTCCATTGCCAATATCTATCTCTAAAAAAACAGCTTTTATTAGCACCGTGATAGCAGCTTCTCTTATTTTCGGATTCTGTCCTTCTGCTAATAATTTTAAATTTTTAATAGTCTCTTTTCTAATCTCTGTATTTTTTGCTTCTGAAACAACGTATTTCATATCAAAATGAATCGCCTCTAAAGACGATTGTTTTGCGCTCTCTATAATTTTACAAAGCTGGACTATAGAAGCGTCGTAATCTTCATGACAAGCAAGGTCTACTTCTCTAGTCTGTGCATACATATCCATTGCAGTTGCATACATATCCATTGCAGCTTCCTTAAACTTTTTAAAAACTCTTCTAGCACGCGCCCCTAAAGATTTGGGTTCTTGTTCTCTTGAAAATGTCTTTGTGCTAGTTCTGAAGTTTTTTCATCCTCGCAGGGAACATGGCATAGACCTACGAGAGGCGCTGGCGCAGCATCTACTGCATCTGAACCTTCTGTTTCTCTGCGAATTTTTCTTATTACATGAAGCATAAAAAATCCTGCATATTATAATTATTAATAAACATTATAGCATACGTTAGAATAAAAAAAATAGTAGTTTTTTATTAAAAACTTGAAATTTTAATTTGTATATCTAGTGAGATATAGACTACAGCGCAACGACAGCGATATCGTTATTTTGTGCGAGGGTGATAGCGTCGTCGTCGATGACGATAGTTTTGTTTGCTTCTATTGCTATGGCTGCTGCTTTGATTTTGATAAGTTTTTCTATGGTGTTCTTCCCTATAGTCGGAAGGTCGAAGCGCATATCCTGCTGAGGTTTCGCCATCTTTACGACGACGCACCCCGCGCCACCTATCTCTCCTGCACGTTCGAGACAACGATCTGTTCCTTCCATAGCTTCTACAGCGACGACGGCTTTGTCTTTGACGACGACGGTCTGTCCTACGTCGGCACGTCCGAGTTCTTTTGCTATGCCTACGCCGAAGCGTATGTCTTCCATGATATTCTCTGGGGGCTGTGTTTCGGTGAGAACGCCTTTTTTTGCGATATATTCGCCGATGTATTTCTTCGTCTCGACAAGGGTGATGCCTTTCTTTTTGAACACCGCCGCTATAGCGCCGAGGATGGTGTCGGCTTTGCGGTCTTTCAGTCCCCACCAGAGTCTAAGCATCGTGAGGTCCATACGCCATAGCTGCATATTATATATTATATCGTGAGGGACTCTTCCTGCCATGATGACTTCTTTGCAGCAATATTTCGATGCTGCCGTGACGGCCTTTCCAACCTGCGTTACATATATTTTTGCGACATCATCGGCGCGTTTTTCTAGCGCTTCAGGCGTTATACCTTTGAGGGCGATGAGAAGAACTTTCTTCCCCGCTTTGTGGACATTACGGATTACTAATTCGGGCATCTTGCCTTCACCAGCGATGATAGCGACATATTCTTTTTCTTTTGTCATTATACTGACAAGATTAGCTTTTTAAGAGTCTCGGCATCCTGGACGCCTACAGTACGGTCGACTTCTTTGCCGTCTTTGAAGATGATGATTGTTGGCACTGATGTCACCTGGTATTCTAGGGCTTTGTTTTGTGATTCATCGATGTCGAGCTTTACAATTTTAGCCTTGCCTTCTATATCTTTGGCGACCTCTTCAAGGATAGGACCCATCATACGGCATGGTCCGCACCATTCTGCCGAAAAGTCTACTGCTGTAGTCCCCGACGCTATTGTTTCATCAAAGTTGCTTTCGTTAACATCAGTTAAATTTGCCATAAGAACATTTCCTCAGTTATTACTGACCTTACGCGCTACTATCACTTTATTGGCGTGCTGCAAGGGCGATCTGCTACGAATTCCTCCTCGCCCAGCTCTATCTGAGCTTGGCTCGTCGGAATACTTGCATCTCATCCCTTTCACTACGCCACTAAAGCAAGATTAGCGCGTAACATCAGTTGTTAGTGTGTTTCTTCAAATTCTCTCATATTTCAACATTTTTTTCCAGAAAAACCAATACGCACTTTTTACACCTTCTCGAATCGAAGCTCGGAATAGGGTTTTTCACCACAGAGTCACAGAGAACACAGAGAGGAAAAAGGACATGGCTGGGGGAATCCCCCAGACCCCTTTTTTTGAACGGTGAACTGTGAACGTTAAATGGTGAACTATAACTCTACGCTATACGCTATTCCTATCACCTGGACACGGCAGTGCCCCATCTCGCCATTGTCGTAAGAGTAAGATTGTATCTTTACGTTTGCTATAGGGAAAACAAAGAAAGGAAGTACAATCAATGACAATGGCGACAGCTGTGCGTCCGCTGCGCGCGCTCTGCGCAGTGGGCGCGCTCTGTGTGCTCTGTGTTCTCTGTGGTGAAAATTGGGGTTTGGTGTTCGGGGCGAGAGTTTTGAGCCTTGATGGGTAATAACCTTTTGCTATATGATATATCACACAATGCGGCCATGGCGGAATTGGTAGACGCGCTAGATTCAGGTTCTAGTCGGGGCAACTCGGTGGATGTTCGAGTCATCTTGGTCGCAAAGCGAAGAGCGAGAATACATTAGTTATTCTTGCTCTTTTTTTTATCCTTGTGATAGCGCTATTATCTCGGCAACGATTTCCTCGATAGAAAGTTCTGTTGTATCGATATAGTGAGCATCGTCTGGTTGTTTTAATGGAGAGTGTTCTCGTGAGGAGTCGTAGGTATCGCGTCGTATTATGTCTTCGAGAACTTTCTTTTTATCGAAATACTGCGCGCTTTTGTAGTCGTTTTTTACGAGCTCATCATATCGGCGTTGTGCGCGTATCTCTGGTGTGGCGTCTAGGTATATTTTAACATCGGCATCGTCGAAGACGACGCTGCCCATATCTCTTCCTTCGAAGACAGCATCGACATCATGTCCTAGTCGTCGTTGTAGTGTCATCATGGCGTCTCGAACACTTTTCGCTGCCGACACTTCAGAGACATGTGTCGTCACGTTTGGAGATCGTATTTGTTTTGTGACTTCTTCATCGCCGATATAGTAGTGTTTCTCACCGTCGCGAGTTTCGATATGATATTGAAACTCTTTAAGGTAGTTTTCTATGGCGATGACGTCATTGAAAGGGATGCTGTTTTTTATAAGACCGTAGGTTACAGCACGATACATCGCTCCGGTGTCGAAGAAGGTGTATCCTAGTTTTTCCGCAACGCTTTTTGCTACGGTACTTTTTCCTGTTCCTGCTGGTCCGTCTATTGTTATTATCATTGTTTTTTTCCTATAGTATCATCAAAGTATCATCAAAAATAGATATAGTGCTGGAGTGGTAAACAGGAGGGAGTCGAGCATATCGAGGACTCCTCCAAGTCCAGGGATGTCGTTACTATCTTTTACGCCAGCGTCACGTTTTAGTAGGGATTCTGCCATATCGCCTATCTGTCCTAATATCGACAATATCATCCCCAGTGCTATTGCCAAGACGAAGCCTCCTTTTGTGTCATAAGGGAAGATCGCTGTGCCGTAGAAAAAAGAGACGCTTGTCACTGCCGCTGCTATTATTCCGGCGAAGGCTCCGAGTATTGTTTTTTTTGGGCTTATCGTCGGTGCTAGTTTTTTCTTGCCGAAGCCTCTTCCTATGAAATACGCTGCGATGTCTGTGACTTTCGTCACGGCGATGAGGTATATCAATACGAGAGGCCCCCACTGATATGCCATTGCCACAATAAAAGACATACTTACGGCGATATACACAAACCCTAGCACGGCGATAGCGACGTGTTCTATAGCTTTATCTTGGTGTATAGCGTGGTATATGAAGAATGAAAAAATTGCTGCCCAGAAGACGACACTTCCCATGATGAAGCTGTTGTCGATATAAAATATCGCGGTAGTAGCGGCGACATATGCTACGCCACAGGTGATGTATCCTTTGACGCATGGTTTATATCCTTTTGCTATGGCGAGCTGTGCATATTCCCACAATGCCACGCCAACGACAGCGGCGATGACGATAGCGACGACGGGGAGGAACGCTGGGTTTCTCACCATGATAAACATCGCCACCAATAATGCTATAACTCCGCCACCAACGAAAATTCTTTGTCGTAGTTCCTTCATCGTCCGAACCTCTGCTCTCGCTTTTGATAGTTGTATATTGCTTCGAGGAGTTTATCAGAGCCAAACTCCGGCCATAAAGCTTCAGTAATATAAAGCTCAGCATACGACAGCTGCCACAACATAAAGTTGCTAAGGCGTCGTTCTCCGCCGGTACGTATCATCATATCCGGGTCTCCCCATCTGGCGGTGTCAAGGTGCTGTGATATTATTTCTTCTGTGATAGCAGTGGCGTCATCGCTCTTATTCCCTTCTACGGCCTTGTTGACAGCACGGCATATTTCATCACGTCCGCCATAATTCAAAGCAAGGACGAGGGTTATCGCCGTACCTTTTATCGTGGCTTCTTTTGTTACTTCTATTATCTTATTAATATGTTCTGGGAAGCGTGAAAGATCGCCGATGGTATCGAAACGCACTCCTTCACGTACCATAGCAGCCCTTTCGTCGATGAGGAAGTTCTCGATAAGAGTCATCAACGCCGAGACTTCCGCCCTGGGACGCTCCCAGTTCTCTGTCGAGAAGGCATACACTGTAAGGACTTTTACGCCGAGTTCAGAAGAGGCTTTTATAGTACGCCGTAGCGCCTCACCGCCTTCCCAATGTCCGCGCGCGATATCGAGCTTATGGCTTCTCGCCCAGCGTCTATTTCCGTCCATGATGATAGCGATATGCTGAGGAACGCTTCCTCGATCAATACGTGACATGTCTTCTGCGGTGTATACAATATCTTTTTTAGTCACTATCAGTCCTTTTTTTGAAACAGCAAAAGTATAGTAAATGTTCTATTTCAGAGTAAAGGTCGAATTGTGGTATGATTACGAAGAAAACAATACCTCTGGATAACAATGGCTCTAAAAGAAACAACAGAAAAGGCTCTCAGCGGCGTTACATACCGTCTATTCCTCGGATTCAGGGCCACGATAGCGGTATCTACAGCGCTGAAGGCCAGCGCATTATGGCATGCCGACAGCGACAGTGGGTCCGCTCCGATAATAACGGCTCACCATGACGACAAAGAATATATTGGCATGGCAATGTCTTCATCGTCACCGACTATTATTGAGATCCGCGAGGCTGAGACATCTCTTCGCGACATCATCCAAGGATACTGCCCTACTCTACGCATCGACAACATACCATTAACACTTTTCCCACAGACACTGATATCATGAAAAAAAAGCTAATATTAGGCTCGGCATCACCACGAAGGAAAGAGATCCTCGGATATTTCTCTATGCCCTTCGAAGTTGCCGTTGCTGATTTCTCTGAAGACGATGTTCCTTTCGCTGGCGATGCCGCCGACTATGTATGTCGTGTTGCTCGTGGCAAAGCCGCCGCCCTTGTCGATCGATATCCCGAAGACATAATTTTCACTGCCGACACGGTGGTATTCTGCGATGGTGTTGTCTATGAGAAGCCTTCCGACGAAAAAGCTGCTTTCGATATGCTTTCGGCGCTAGTAGGCCGCTGGCATAGCGTCTTCACCGGCATTGCGGTGCGCTGTGGCGATGAAGAGCGTTACCGCCATGAAGAGACGCGTGTTCTCTTCAACGACATCTCCGCCGACAGGATAAAAAACTATCATCGGCAGCTGTACTTCCGCGACAAAGCTGGCGGCTATGCCATCCAAGAGTCTGGAAGTATCATCGTAAATAAAATCGAGGGTTGCTTCTATAACGTCATGGGTTTGCCGATAAACGCCACGGTATCGATACTCTCAGAAGTGGGGATAGATCTATGGAAAAGCATAAAATAAACTTCGGTATGGATAAAAAGTTCGTAATTCGGAATAAGAATAGAATTTTTCACCACAGAGCCACAGAGAACACAGAGAAAGAAAACAGTCTGGCTGGGGGATGCTCCCCCAGACCCCCAAAACCCCAAAAGAAAATCCTCGGGGTTCTAGGGGTGAAACCCCTAGCCCGTCCGCTGTCCTCTCTGTGTACTCTGTGGCTCTGTGGTGAAAAAGTTCGGAGTTCGGAGTTCGGAGTAGGAAATCGAAAGAGTCTTCTGTATCTTTTTGGTAAAATCAACCGCCACCATAAAACAGCATGCTTTGAACCGTGTCTAAAATTCCTATTAATAGTTTTCCTCGCGGTGTTCCTTGTGGGATGTTCTCCTCAGCGTAACGATGATGCTATCGCCAATGATATCCCCGTTGTCACAACCCTCGCTTCAGAAGCTCCTGTGGAGTACTCACCATCACAAGCTTTATTCCTTATGCAAAGCGGCGACACTGCTTCTGCGATATCATCATACCGACGATTATGTGTCGACACCGGCACTGACGACTACGACACCCTGAAAAAGATGGGTATGATACTTCTTGAGCGCGGAAGTTCGAGCCGCGACGTCGAGGACCAGCTTCTCACAGTATATGGCGCTGGTGTCGTCGCGACAACAGAGGTCCTGCCGATACTATACCGTGCTGCTATGAGCGAAAACCTCACGATACAGCTCGCAGCAATACACGCACTGTCAAACCTCAGCAACGACTACGCCGATGATATCATCAACAGAAGCATAACGTCGTCATATCTCGCGACACGTCTAGAAGCGACATACTGCCTAGCAACGAAACGATACTATACCGCCCTCGGACAGATAGAAGCCCTGATGGCGAAGTCTCCCGAAGAGCTACAGTATATCTTCCCGGAACTTCTCGCCATAGAAGGCAGCTCACGAGCTACGGCGCTACTGCGTCGGCACCTCACCGACGAAGATGAAACAATACGTATAGAAGCTATAATAAACGCAGCGCGTCACAACCGCGACGACCTCCTTCCCGACATCCGCGCCATCGCCAGCGACACGTCATCACTACACCAAGAAGCCTGTGCATGGGCGCTAGGAGCACTGAAAGACGATAAAAGCATCGGCACGCTAAAAACCCTGTCGGCATCTCCTATCGATAACGTAGCAATAGCAGCAGCAGCGTCACTACACGCCCTTGGCGACGACGACGCCCTCGATATAATATACCACCACGCCAGTAATGGGAACATCTTCGCAATAACAGCGCTAGGAGACATCCCCGCAGTAGAAAACGCCCTCGTAAAAATTCTATCGACGACATCAGGAACGCCGCGCCTCAACGCCAGCGTCGCCCTGCTACAACTCCGCAGCACAAAATGCGTCGACAGCATATGCTCAGCGCTGATAAACGACCGCGACACCATAGCAATCCTGCCACACATGTCTCCGGGGAAAGCCCTCACCGCATACAAAGTAGTAATGCCCCCCGACAAAGAAAAAGAGTTCGCATACGTTACGGCGACATCGCTAGAAGTTCGCAAAAAAATCCTCGCCGAAGCTTTACACCTCCCCGAAAAAACATTCCTAACAATAGCACAGAAAATTTTCTCCGCAAAACAGAACGACCTCGTACCCACCCTCGTCGTCCTCCTCGAAAACCTCAACACACCACAAGCAATATCACTGCTAAAACAACAACAGCAGCACCCTGGCGCACCACTGATCCGCGACTACTGCAACCTCGCCCTCTTCAGGCTACGACAAGGCGAAACCTATACAAAAAACCTCGAAGACTGGATATCACGACAGCAAGACCACGAAATAATACAATTCCAAACGTTCGTACCATGGGGAATACACCGGCAATCGCTACTATACGAACTAACACCACACGAGACTTCACAGCTCCTAATAGAATCATACCAAGCACTAGCACAAAGTCACACAACCAAAGGCGTAAACGCCATCCTCGACGCCATAGCACACGGCAACACAAAAAACTCCTACGCACTAGCAGGACTACTAATCCACTCCATCGAATAGTGGAGGGGTTCCGCACCCCTCCACCCGCGGTCAAGGGCGCTCCGCGCGCCCTTGACAATCCCGCGCCAAAGGCGGTGTCCGCCTCTGAACTCCCCATTTAGTCGACAAAGAAAAGAGCAAAGGCGCAACGCATTTGCTCTTTTCTTTGCTGCCGTTCCTCACCATCGCAATTGCGATGGTGAGGAGAAATATAAATATTTTGTGGCTATTTATAACCTGCTGTGCTATAATATATTACGAAATAAAACAATCTTTAACATAAACAAAGGGAAATGTATTATGACAGTACCTCTTACAAAAGAAGCCAGCGAACATTTAAATACTTTTTTTGTAGCTGATGGTGCGTTCAACACTGGTGATATAGCCATCAAACAACACAACAAATACAAAAAGATAGCACAAGTGGGTAAAATTGTAGCTGTAGCTTCATTGGCATTCGCCATGTTGTTGCCACTTAACGCGGCTGCCTATGCAGCAGTTGCTGTGGGAATTACGGCAAAAATCATAACTGTTCTTTGCTCTTATAAAGCAACGCGAATAAAAAACGTTATTATCGACCACATTGACCAAGCATTTAAAGCTCGAACAGAAAACTCATTTAACGAAGAAGAAAAAAACATCTTCGCTCATTTAAGAATAACACTATATTGCCGTGTTATCGTTATTTCTGATTATACTTAATATCTAAAGTATTGTCGGTGAAATCCGATTGATCTTAGCTCTCATCGTTATCGTTGTGATTGGCGATGAGAGTTTTTTTTATTCGCAATTGGTATCAGTCCTTCGTCGTAGGCGATGGAGATGCGTCGTCTTAGGGCTTCTTGTTGTACAAGGAGTTCTTCTTCTTTTTCTTTCATATGTTCATTTATTGTGTCGCGTTCTTTTTTTGCGTGGCTGAGTCCTTCGATATCGTGGAAGATACGCCCTGCGTTAGATTTCACCATCTTAGCGCTTGTGAGGAACTCGTTACGTTCCATTATTTTTAAGATTTTATCGACGGCGTCGAGGTCATATTCTTCTTTGTTGTTTTCTTCCATAGCAGCTATTATCTTATCGGCTTCGGCGATGATGATGGTCTCTATTTTTTCTGCCGTACGTAGTATCGCCAATTTTTCTGCGTTGCGGTACCGATGCCATGCTGCCATATACCTACGCTCTGTGCCGAAGAGTCCCAACAACTTCCCCCAGAAGACCTTACGAGCGAAGCCTTTTGACGTTATGCGCGCTTCGTAGGCACCTTCGCGGATGTGTTCTCCTTGTTTAAAAAGCTGTGACAGCGTGATATCATCGAAACAATGATCATAGCGCATCTTTTGTTCTTCGAAGAAAAGCGTCTGTTTTACGAGGTATTCTTTGAAAGCTTTGGTATTCATTGCGAGGCTCCTTAATATTGTTTGTGCAATTAACCTATTTACCAAAAATCTTTTTTTTAGTACACAAGATGTATACCAGTATATACCAATATAAGGATTATCGCTATGAGCTTATGTCAAGAACTTCAAGAAGAGAAAGATCTTTCTCAAGAACTTTACGAGGAATACTCCCACTGTGATGCTCACGAAGACCTCGAGAGTCTTGTCGCCCGCGACGTTCCGCGCATTGTCCTTGATGACAAGGCCATGCATCGCGACGCTGCGATAGGAAGATTTTTACGCGTAGGGAAATATAAGGCCGCCTACGAATACCGTCGCATCCGCAGAGACCTCGACGTCCAGTGTCATGACGCCGTTTTACGTATCGCCCTCAACACTCTCGACGAGATAACATCGGTCCTCGGCGCTCTCGACAGGGAATATATATCTCTAAAAAAAATCCCTGAGGAGTCGGAGCTAGAATATCTCGACAAAAGACGTATAGGTCGCTGGCTCGAAGAGACGATAGATTTCTTCGATGCCTACGAAGTCCAGCGTCTACGCGAAGATCTCGCCACCCTAACCCTCGAAGAGCTAAAAATCCGCGAACGCGCCCTCGCCAAAGAAAAAGAATCGCTGACAACCACCATCGCCGAAGCCCGCGACAAAGGCATCCTGCCACAAAGCTGTGGATAGCGTATAGTAGGAAAAGTTAGAATATTTCTATCTATCCGCTATACGCTCTTCCTATACGCTGTCGTTTTAATCGTCGGCTTTGAGTACTGCCATGAAGGCTGACTGTGGTATTGAGACTTTACCGAATTCTTTCATCTTCTTTTTGCCTTTCTTCTGTTTGTCCCAGAGCTTACGTTTTCTTGTGATGTCGCCGCCGTAGCATTTTGCTGTGACGTTTTTCGACATGGCACTGATGGTCTCTCTAGCGATGACCTTCCCTCCTATCGCTGCCTGTATAGGGACTTTGAACAGCTGCCGAGGTATGGCGTCTTTGAGTTTAGAACATAGAGAGCGTCCTTTTGATTCTGCTTTGCTTCTATGTACTAGCGACGAGAAGGCATCGACGGGTTCTTCGTTGACACGTATCTCGAGTTTTATTATATCGCTTTTTCTATATTCGTAGAATTCGTAGTCGAAAGAGGCGTATCCTCGTGTCACGGATTTAAGTTTGTCGTTGAAATCCGTTATTATTTCGTTGAGGGGGAAGCGGTATGTCATAAGGAGTCGCGTGCTATCGAGGGCGTCTGTTTTTACGCATTCGCCGCGTTTATTTTGTGCCAGGCTCATGATAGCGCCGAGGTATTCGTTTGGTGTCATGACGTGGCATGTCACCCACGGTTCTTCTACCATCGTTATCTGTGAAGGATCGGGGTAATGTATAGGGTTGTCGAGTTCTTTCGTTATACCCTTGATTGATGTTATTTTATATATGACACTAGGCGCTGTCGTTATTATATCGATATCATATTCTCGGAGGATGCGTTCCGATATTATCTCCATATGCAGAAGTCCGAGGAATCCGCATCGGAATCCGAAGCCCAGGACCATGCTCGTCTCCTGTTCTACGTGTAGTGATGAGTCGTTGAGCTGTAGTTTGAAGAGTGCTTCACGTAGTGCTTCGAAGTCTGTGGTATCGACGGGATAAATCCCTGCGAAGACGACGGGGTTGATAATTTTAAAGCCTGGCAACGGTTCAGCGACAGGAGTTCTCTTCAGCGTTATCGTATCTCCGATCTTGACATCTGCGGTATTTTTTATGTTCGAAACGATATACCCTACTTCTCCGGGGCGCAGGATTTCTACGGGCTTCTCTTCGGGGGTAAAGATTCCGAGGTCTAGGACTTCGTGGCTATTCCCTGTAGCCATCATGGTGATATCGAGGCCTTTCTTCATCGTGCCGCTGATGATACGGACGTATACCATCACACCGCGGTATGGGTCGTAATGCGAGTCGAAGACAAGAGCGCGAAGCTTATCATCTTCGGGGTCTTTTGGTGGCGGGAATTTCTCTATGATAGCTTCGAGGATCGGCGCTACGCCTTCTCCTGTCTTAGCAGAACATGGCAGTGCTTCTGAGGCATCGAGTCCTATAACTTCTTCTATCTGTCTTTTTGCTTCTGCGACGTTTGCTGCGGGGAGGTCTATCTTATTTATTACTGAGACGATCTCGAGGTCGCGTTCTACGGCGAGGTGTACATTTGCTAGGCTTTGCGCCTGTACGCCTTGTGCGGCATCGACTATGAGCAGTGCGCCTTCGCATGCTGAAAGCGAGCGCGACACTTCGTAGGAGAAATCCACATGTCCTGGTGTGTCGATGAGGTTGAACTCGTAGACGTCACCATCGGAGGCTTTGTATAGCATTGTTACGGGGTGGGCTTTTATTGTTATGCCCCTCTCGCGTTCGAGATCCATATCGTCGAGAATTTGCTCTTGCATATCTCGTGACGACACGGTACGTGTTATCTCTAGGAATCGGTCTGCTATCGTCGACTTTCCGTGGTCGATATGTGCTATGATAGAGAAGTTGCGTATCTTCTTTCTATCGTATTCGAATATCATTTTGCTCCTGTTGATTTCTTTGCAAGTTTTTCTATTATAGCGTTGCTACGTACGACGTATTCTGTTAGCTGTGCGCTGTCGAGCTCATGCTGTGCGAGGAGTGTCGACTCATATAGGTGTGCTATAAGATTTTTTGTCAGGGCTTCGTCGCCGCTTTCCAGCTCCTGTATCGCCTTCATCAGCGCGTTGTTGGTATTAACGACGAAAGACTGCTTCACTGGCATTGCAGGAATATCTCCTGGGTTGGCGACGCGCATATAGTCGCGGAACCTTCTTTGGTCTTCGTCTATTGTTATCATAGCAGGTATTGATTCCGTCGCCAAGCTTTTTGCTGTGACTTCGACGTTTTCGATGTCGAGCTTACTGCTGACATATTCCTGTAGGCGTACAGATTCTGTTTTACCGTCGGCGTCGAGGACAGTTTTTTCTTTGGAGGTATCGATTATAGCATCTACGATGCCGGCGTCGATACGTTGGAACTTCGCTGGAGCGATATGTCCTTCCAGGAAATTTATAAGGTGTGTGTCTATCATGGATGAAAGATTAAGAACTTCTATTCCTTTCTCACGATATATATCTAGGACGTGTGCGTTGTGTTTTGCGTCGGAGGTGTAGAAGACTTTGTTATCGTTTTTATCTTTATTTTTCTCGATATATTCTTCTACGGTGCCCCACTCTCCGTCGGTATTCTTCCAGATGAGGAATTCTTTTATTTTTTTATAGAATTTATCGTCTTCCATGGCGCCGAGTTTAACTATTATCTCAACGTCGCTCCATGATGCTATGAATTTCTCTTTGTCGGTTTTATATAGCGTTGCGAGCTTGTCGGAGACCTTTTTGGCGATATGCCCTGAAAGCTGTCGTACTGTCCTGTCCATCTGCAGGCAGCTTCTTGAGACGTTTAGGGGGATGTCTGGGCTATCGATAGCGCCGCGAAGGACGGTGAGGTATTCTGGGATAAGGTCTTTACAGTCGTCGTTGACGAATACTCTGTTACAGAAAAGCTTTATATTATTCTTACGGAAATCGTAGTCGCGTTTAACTTTCGGGAAGTACAGTATACCTCGCAGGTTGAAGGGATAGTCGACGTTTAGGTGCACCCAGAAAAGCGGCTCTTGCTCGAAGGGGTACAGCTGCCGATAGAATTCGCGGTATTCGTCGTCGGTGCAGTCTGCGGCGTTCTTAATCCACAGTGGTTCTTTTGCGTTGATATGGGTGTCGTTGAGGTATATCGGGTATGGAAGGAAGGCGCAATATTTCTCTAGCATGCCTTTAATCCGCGGCTCCTCGAGGTATTCTTCGTTGTCTTTGTCGACGTGCAACGTTATCGTTGTGCCTTGCTCTTTGCGTTTTCCTTTTCCTGTTGTATATTCTACTCCGCCGTCACATTCCCAGAGGACAGCTTCTGCATCTTTTTTGTATGAAAGCGTATCGATTTCGACTTTCTCTGAGACCATAAACGCCGAGTAGAATCCTAGTCCGAAGTGTCCTATTATCTGGTCTTTTTCTTCGTTAGACTGATATTTTTTTATGAACTCTTCGGCGCCAGAAAAGGCAAGCTGCGCGATATATGTATCGACTTCTTCGGCATCCATTCCTATCCCAGTATCGGAAAATATTAGCGTGCGTTTTTCCTTGTCGACGGTGATGTCGATGCGATGTTCTTGCGAGGAGGCTTCTCCTTTATCGGCGATGACCTTCACTTTGTGGATGGCATCGCAAGCGTTGGAGACGAGTTCCCTGACAAAGATATCTTTGTCGGAATACAGCCATCGCTTTATTATCGGAAGGATGTTCTCGCTATGTATTTGTAGTTTTTTCGTTGTCATTGTCGTTAATCCCGTTGTTTGTTTTTTATCCTTTGTCGATCATAAATATCGCATCTACGTCGATGATGCCAAGGTTCTGAAGCATTACTATTGCTATAGCAATAGGCACTGCCCATCTGACAAGGACGAGCCACACGTGAAATAGCTTCCCTATCTTTGGAGAGCCGTCTTGGAACTCTTCTTTAAGCATCTTCTTATCGACTATCCATCCTGCGAACAATGCTATAAGCATACCGCTGATAGGGATCAGCCACTGGTCGGTAAGCATCTCGATAGTATTAAAAAAGTTCATCCCAAAGAACCCTTCCCAGTCGAAAAGCATCGTCGGTGACCCCGACAGTGCCGAAGGTATCCCGAAGATGAATATCGCCGAACAGCAGAATATCGTCGCTTTATGGCGAGGCATATTTGTTAGCTCCATAAGGTTGGCTACAAGAACCTCCATAAGAGATATCGTCGAAGTCACCGTAGCAAAAACAAAGAGAACGAAGAACAGAGTAGAGATAATAATTGTTCCGGGGAGTTTAGAAAAAAGCAACGGCAAAGCTTTGAAAATCATGCCCATCCCCGCCTCGGGTTCTATGCCAAAGGTAAAGATTATTGGAAAGATCATCATAGCTGATAACATAGCAACGCCTGTTGTTATTCCTCCTACGAGAAAAGCTGTCTTTGTTATGCAGTCGCCACGGCGCATATAGCTGCCGTATGTTACTAATATACCGAACCCTACGCTTATAGTGAAAAACGAAAGCCCTAAAGCCTTTACTACGCTAGAAGGTTTCATCGAAGACATATTGAAAGAGAATATAAAATCAAAAGCCTGTGAGAAGCCTGGAAGTGTTGTGCTGTACAAGAAAAGCCCTATCAGCAAGATAAAAAGTGCAGGCATAAGAATCTTTGACCAGTGTTCTATACCTTTCTTTATACCGGCATATACTATGACACCGGTTAGAGAGGCAAAAGCCGCAGACCAGAAAATGTTAAGGAAAGGAGAGGCATACATACTATCAAATGTGCCACTTATCTGGTCAGGAGTGAGACCTTTTGTGAACTGTACGAGAGACAAAACGGTATAGTGCAACGTCCATCCTGCAATGACATTATAATATGAAAAGACCAAAAATGTGGTGGCCACTGCAAGCCAGCCAACGTATTTCCAGGAAGGCTTTTTCTTGGCTAAAGCAGCGAAAGCAGCTATAGGGCCACGAGAAGTGTTGCGTCCTATGATAAGCTCAGCGATGAAGATAGGTATCGCAATAGAAAAGGTGAAAATGAGGTATAGCATGACGAAAAGACCGCCACCGTTCATGCCCGTAACATACGGAACTTTAAACATACTTCCAAGGCCTACAGCAGAGCCTGCTGTTGCCAAGATAAAGCCTAATTTTGAACCCCACTTTTCTCTCTTTGCCATGGTGTTTTACTGTAACCTTCTTTTTTCTGTCTGAAATAATAATTTATAGGAATTATTGATACCACGTTATGGCATTTAACGTCAAGACATTCGACCCTTTCTTAAGGCAAACAAAAGATGCACATCGCGGTTTGTCATGTCCATCCCCCTTGACAAACTATTATTTTAGTGGTATCATTAACATATATTGAGGGTTATGTATTATGACAAGTAATAATAAAATTGGGTCGGGCCAACCAGGCAACTTTCGTCGTCCTCTTGGTCCTATCAAGAAGCGTAAAGATAAAAGCGTTGTCCGCCGCTCTTCGGAAGCCGGGTTAACGGCTTTGTCTTCCTCATCCCAAAAAAGCCCTTCTATTACCAAGATGACAAAAAAGGCATTACCAACTATCAAGGGTAGTCCTCGAAGCGCGCAGTCTTCAGAAGCGTCGAGTCCTGAAGATGGAAAAGCGAAAGTACTTTCCAGTATTGTTTTATCGAATAAAGAGTCACAAAAAATAGCGTTAGCACAGGCTTATGACAAAATGGATGCGTCGCTACAAAACCTCGAAGAGACCGACAAAAAGTTAGCTTCTTTTAATTTTTTAAAGATATCGCCATCCGTTACTGCTTTGGAAGGAAGCCTATCATCGTTATCATCCGAGGAGCTTGACGATCTCGACCGTGTTCTCGATGGCTCGTTGAAGGACATTGATTTGTTTAACCAGTTCTTAGCAGAAGCTAACAGGCATCAAGATGAAATATCGCAACTAAAAGCGGCGTTAACGAGGGCTCCTTCACCGACGAGTTCCGGTGATGACCTGGAGAAATTTTCCAAAGTTCAACAAAAAAACATTGCTTTAGAAAGAAGTATTCAAAGCAGAAAAGAATCTGTAAGAAAAGAAAAAGAGAAATGGGAGCCATTTCATGAAGGTTTTAGCGAAGAAAAAAAACAGTATGTGAAAGATCGCGGTGTTTCCCAGGTTACTATTGACAAAGCCGTTAAGGTCGCCTCAGAAATGTTTCTGGGCAGACGCACGGAGCCGATGCGCATTTTGGACTCTTCCGGTAGAGACGCCATTATACTGCCTGGAGAGGGATGCTCTCTTCCTAAGATATATTTTAAGATTAAAAAGCTCGGCCAAGGGGGCTACGGCAAAGTTTACATGGTTGTAAACGCGTCAAAACGAACCTTTTCTGCCTTCAAAGAGGCTATGACGACAGGACCGCATGCAAGACGCTCTATCGAAAGTCTTTTCAACGAAGCGCGTGTTCTCAGGGATATTGGAGAGTTTCCTGGAATACAGAGGCCTCCTCATAGAGTTGTAGTGATAAAGTCAGACGGATCGGCAAAAACCGGTGTCGTAGGACTTATGAGCACTTCTCATGAATGCACTGTGTTGGAAAAACCTCCCAAAACATACGAAGAAAAAAAACACACCTCATGTCGTCTTCTCTCAGCGCTTAGACATATTCATAGCAGCAAACGCCCTGACGGCATTACCAAACCTGCTTATAGACACGGCGACATCAAACCTGACAATATCTTTGTACCGTATAGAAAAAAATACGACCCTATTTTGGGGGACTTTGGTGACGCACACAGTTTCGACAAGCTTGAGAAAAAGTTTATTGCTGCTCAAGAAAGCATTAAAGGTTATAAAGGTTCACCCCCACCCTCTATTGTAAAAAAATTAGCTTTAGGTTTATGGGGCACACACACAGATGCTTTTTGCTCTTTTTACAATGATTCTAGCGGCGACAAAACCTTTCGCGATGTTGAAGCTATTCAAGAAGCCCTTAAAGATGGTAATTTCGAGGAGTATAAAGCCATTGAAAAAGCTCGTGACGTCTATGCTTTGGGGATGAGTTTTATCTTATCTTTTGCTTTTAAAGGAGGGTTTCGCACTCTTATCGAAAAAAGGATTCTTGAAAGAGTAATAACAAATATAAACAGCAGCAAAGTCCTTCCTGATTATATAAAAGAACTTTTGGAAAAGAGAGGCTTTAGCAGGCCTCAAAGAGAAGTTCTTGAACGGATGGTTTCCAGCAGCTGGAATAAGCGCCCTCTTGTCAAATATGCGCAGAAAGCCTTCAAACAATAGGAGTTGTGTTATATGAAAATAGATAAATCTCAACAACCTCAAGATGATAGCAAGGGCGTTCATGACGCCCCTCCTTCGCAACATGATCCTGATAAAAGTTCTACTTTTGATGGGCGTGTCTACACTTCGGAAGAAGAAGCTGCAGTAACGAAAATACAGGCTGGTATCCGTGGCAAGTTTGGCAGGATAGAAGCTAGGGAAGCACGATTCGATAAGACTTTCACTAAAGAACGCAAGGATGGGGCTGCCTATAGTACCGGCATAAATCTTGATGAGATTAACAAAATTGTAGGCATTGCCCGCGAAACGCTAAGACGATGGATTCTGCCTTCTCAACAAAATATAAACTCCTTGAAAGAAGAGGCTATATTCTCTCACGATGCGGAGAACGGTAAAACCGAGATAACGATTAATGTCGAGCCTATTGCAGAGGGAAGTTTTGGCAGTGTATACAGTGTTTTTAACATTGTCGCTGATAAACCTGCCGCTTTTAAAATAGCTTTTAACGAAGATGTTGCACTAGAAGATATCGACCATGAAATCGCTACGCTTACCGAACTCCGAGGCACTCCTGGTCTGACAAGGTGTCATAGCGTTGTAAGGATAGATAGCCGTAACAGCCAGGGCACGACGAAAACATCACCTTCAGCATCACCAACACCCACTACCGGCTATCTTAGTCCGCTTTGTTCCGGTAACCTGGAGGATATAGTCCCTGAATATATCGATCAGCAGATCTCTTGTATCCATTCTCTCCTTACCACACTTAATGCATTACATGACAAAGGCTTCCGACATGGCGATGTAAAACCAAAAAACATTTTAATGAAAGATCCAGAGCTTACGGGAAACGGCACATACGAAGCTATTTTAGGGGATTTTGGTGGTGCTCGAAAATTTGAAACTCTTGAAGCAATCTTTAACGAGGGCGTTAAAGAAATAAAAGAAGCTAAGAAACAATATAAAAAAATCACTGTCAAATCTTATGCTGATACTTTATTTGGGACAAAGACTCGTGATTTTTGTGCGCATTCTAAATATAATCGTGATTTACTCCTAGACCTTGATGAGATAAAAGAAGCTCTCGAAGCTGGCGACTTCGAAAGATATAAAGACATAGAAAAAGCTCGCGACGTCTATGCTATGGGTCTTAGCTTTCTTTTCACCTTCGCCATCGAAGATGACTATGACTATATGACTGACGACGAGATAGACGACGTTACTTTCCATATAGCAAGAACCGAAACCATCCCCGACTATATGCGTGATAAGCTGGAAGAGGACGGTTTCAACGACGGCCAAATAGACTTTATCGAAGGTATGGTTCATCCTAGATGGCATAGGCGTCCTGCCGTCAAAAGTGTTATTGAAGTTTTCGAATAAAATTATGGAGTTATCATATGCCCGGCGATGGAAATATTAAAGGTGTAGGCGGTCCTCAAGTAGATCGCGGTCATACTCGTCATGACGATAAGGAAGGTGCTGACGCTGTGGGTCGCGCCTATAAAAGAAAAGCACCAGATTCTTCTTCAGCTCCTGCTAAGAAGGCATTAGAAGGTGCAGGATCATCTTCTACAGAGATCAAATCAATATCCGACCGGCATGTGGATCCGCTGCATGACCAAGAAAACGTTGGCGCTAACAGGGGCGCTGGCATAAAAGATCAGGAACTCGAACAATTAGAAAAAAGGCTGTTCAATACGATTGATAGTCGAACGGCGGCAGCGAAATCTATTGTTAAGACTTACGAGTTATTACGTATATCAAAGAAAGAACCAATATTTGTTTCCGACGCTAAGACTACTGTATTGGAAGGCGACCTTTCAAATAAATCTATTGAAGGGCTTTCTACGATTAACGATCGTCTTAAAGCTTCCTCGGAGGATCTTAAGGAATACGGAAGGATCCTTTCAAAAATATATGAATATGACGCCGAGATAGAAGTTCTTATGAAGAAATTAAAGCCTTATGATTACAAAGCTCCTAAGATTCCTGGGGAACCAGCCAAAAAAATAAAATCGCTTTATAACCGATACAAAAAAAGAATCTCAGACAGAAAAGTTTATGTTAGTGATATGCTGGAAGCTGCCGCTGCGACAAAAATTCAATCGGCATTCCGCGGCAAGCGCGAGCGTATGCGCGGCATCACAGAAGCGCGGAAAAAGCGGTTCGACGCTATTTTCACCGAAAAGGAAAAAGATTCTGCTGTAAAGCATGGCGGGATATCGCGTGATGTCGTCGATAAGATCGTCGAAAAGGCATCGCTTTGCTGGCGGCAAGGGCAGGTGCTAGTAAGAGTACAAGACGAAGCAACGAAACAAATCTCTGCTGCCATCGTTTCTCCGGGGGTTAACGACATCTCACCGAAGATAACCGTTCCTGGCGAACAAATAGGAGAGGGTTCTTTTGGTACGGTATCAAAAGTGTTCCAATTGTCTACGGGAACGTTTGCTGCGTTTAAGCAGGTTATCATATATACAGAGGAGTATGCAGAGGAGAATATAAGAGATATCCTAACAGAAGCAGCTCGTCTTAAAGAGCTCGGTGGTCATGATGGAATACAATCCGCTCCTTATGAAGTTGTAGATATCACATCTAAAGATAGGAGCCCCGTTGCAGGACATATCAGCAAGCTATATTCCGGCACTGCAGATGATATCACACCACAGACGCCAAAGCAGCTGAAACGTTGTTCTAGAGAGCTTTTATCAGGCCTTGTTTATCTACACGAGTCTGGTTATGTGCATTGTGACATCAAGACCGGCAATATTTTCATGGAAGCTCCGGAGCTCGCAGGGGAAGGCATATACAAAGCCGTTCTGGGAGACTTCGGCGGAGCTTCCAGCTTCAAGCACTTGGAACAAGTTTTCTTCGAAAATAAAAAAGATAAAAAGACAGTAAAGTGTCTACCTCGTATTTTATGGGAAACATTTACAACGGAATTCTGCGCTCAAGCTAAAGCTATAAAACCAACAAAAGATAAATCAGTTGCTGATCAGGTTTTTGAACTTAACGAATTATTTGATGACGTTGGCGATTCATCGTTAGCTACCGAGACGTTCGCTGACGTCGCCGCTGCCACTAAAGCTTATAATGACGGTGATTTTGAAAAATATAAAGAAATAATGAAAGCTAACGACGTTTATGCTTTAGGGTTGAGCATAATCCTTGCATTCGCTTTAAAAAAAGATCATGAGGGCCTCTCCGAAGAAACACTCCTTAAAATACAAGATATAAACAGCAGAGACCGTCTTCCTAGATACATAAGAAAAGCTTTGAAGAAGAAAGGCTTTAGCAAAGAACAAATAAATACTCTTGAGGAAATGGTTTGCTGCGATTGTTACAATCGTCCTACTGCCAAAAAGGCTTTAGAAGCCTTCTCACGATAAAAATTTAGTTATGGGTATTATATTATGAATATTGATAAAGGTAAAATTCAGTGGAAGGGCACTTTTGGTGCTCCTCGGCGACCTGCTCCTGAGGCGCAAAAAGGCTCTGACAGTGTTCGCACCTATAAACAATCCAAAGAATCTGCTCTAAAACCTGCACGAAAAATATTAGAAAAAGCCGAATCAGCTTCTACATCGGGAAAGCCCCTCTCCGGCGGGCGTGTGGATCCGTTGCACGGCCAAGAAAACATTGACGCCAATAGACGCTTTGGGACGACAAAACCGTCGCCTGAAGTGTCAAAAGCTAAGATGGAAGCTGCGATAAATAGTCGAACAAAGGCAGCAAGCTCTCTCAAAGAGCCACACGAATTGTTGCGATTATTAAAGAAAAGGCCAATATTCGAATCCGACTCTGAGACTACTGTATTGACAGGAGATCTTTCAAATAAATCTATTGAAGAGCTATCTAAGATTAACGATTATCTTGACTTCTCCTCAGACAATTATCTTACCGAATTCGGAAATATCCTCACAGAAATAGAAAAATACGACACCGAAATAGCGGGTCTTCGGAAGAGCTTAAAGCCCTCTTCCTCCAAAGAACCTAAGATTCCGGGACTTCCTACCCATAAATTGAGATCGATTTATGACAAGTATAAAAGCAAAATCGCCGACAGAAAAGCTGATGTTCATAAAATGCTGAAAGCTTCTGCTGCGACAAAAATTCAGGCGGCATTCCGTGGCAAGCGCGAGAGGATGCTGCTTTCACCGAAAAGGAAAAAGATGCTGCCGTAAAGCATGGCATCTCCCGTGATGTCGTCGATAAAATCGTCGAAAAGGCGTCGCTTTGTTGGAGACAAGGGCAGGTGCGGGTAAGCGTACAAGACGAAGCAACGAAACAAATCTCTACTGCTATCGTCTCTCCGGGGGATGAAACCACCACTATGGAGATAACATTCGATGGTGCACCTATCGGAAAAGGTTCTTCCGGCAAGGTTTCTATGGTGTTTCAGTTGTTAAGAGGAAAATTCGCAGCTTTTAAACTCGCTATCATAAATCAAAAGGACGTGGCTTATGCGAATGCAGCTATTAGAGATGTCATCAAAGAAGCAAAACTTCTTAAAATTTTTGATGGTTCTGAAGGTCTACAAGCCGCTCCCCATGATGTTGTCGACATCACATCAGAGTGGAGAGACCCTGTTGTTGGGCATATTAGCCCATTATATTCGGGTCCTATTAATAGCGTGGTACCTGAAACGCGAAAACAAAGAATGTTTTGCGCCAAACAACTTTTTTCTGGCCTTAAGAAATTACACGGCAAGTTCGGTTATATACATTGTGACATCAAACCAGATAATATTTTCATGAAATCCCCAGAGCTTACAGGAGACGGCACATATAAAGCCGTTTTAGCCGATTTCGGTGGAGCTCGTAGTTTTGTTGACCTTAAAAAAATCTTCGATGCTGAAAAAAGTCAAAAACAAACAGTAAAGCTCATACCTGGTGGTTTATGGGGAACATGGTCTCCGTCTTTTTGTTCTTTTACCGACATTGACGCCGTCACCAAAGCCTACAATGAAGGTAATTTTGAAAAATATAAAAAAATCATGAAAGCTCGTGATGTTTATGCTTTAGGGCTGGGCCTTGTTTTTACTTTTGCTTTTGAAGGAGGGTACGGTAAAGCATCTTACGATATAAGAGCCTCTTTATTAACACATATATCAAATAAAGGCACTCTTCCTGATGAAATCAAAATAGCTTTAAGAAAGAATGGTCTCGGTGAAAAACAAATATTTGCCCTTGAGAAGGCGATCTCTTCTGATTGGTCGCAGCGTCCTACTGCCAAAAAAAGCTCGTCGGGCTTTCTCTTTTAGATTATTCTAGACATCGAAGACATTTCTATGTACAATATTGGAAACGTTTTATTTATAAAGGGATAGATTTATGGCAGTGGTAGACACCAACAGTTTTCGTAGTGGCATGAAGCTTGAGATCGACAGGCAGCCGTATCTTATCGTCAATACTGAGTTCGTCAAACCTGGCAAGGGGCAGTCGTTTTGCCGTGTTAAGCTTAAGAACCTCATCAGTGGCCGTGTTATCGAGAGGACATACAAATCCAACGACAAGGCCGAGGTTGCCGACATCAACGAGACGTCTATGAGGATGTTATACCGCGATGGTGAAGGTGTTGTTTTTATGGACGACAATACTTACGACCAGACAACAATACCTCTAGAGAACGTCGGAGACACAGAGCGATGGCTCAAAGAAGACATTGTCTATGGCATAGTCTTTTATAAAGGCGACGCCATCAACGTTATACCTCCTACTTTTATGGAGCTCAAGATCGATCGTTCCGACCCTGGAGCTCGTGGTGACACGGCATCGGGCCGCGTCCTCAAGCCTGCGACGCTGGAGACCGGCGCCGAGGTGCAAGTTCCTATTTTCATCGATGAGGGTGAAGTTATCAAGGTCGACACGCGCACGGGAGAATATGTCTCTCGAGCGTAAATAAGTGACCAGTGACCAGTGACCAGTGACCAGTGATAACTGATCATTTAATATCCGCTATAACTATACTCTAATAAAAAGATGGAAAAATGCGACCCAACAATTTTGAGAGACAGAGCGGCGATGTTATCGAAGGCGCGCGGATTTTTTTCTGAGCGTGGCGTCGTTGAGGTCGACTGTCCTGTGTTATCGTCGTCTGCTAGTATCGATGCTCATATCGATCTTTTTACTACGCGGTTCTGTGACGGAGCAATACGATATATGCATTCGTCGCCGGAATATGGGATGAAGCGTCTTCTTGCTATGGGGATGCCAGACATCTATCAGATGTCGCATGTATTCCGCGACGGCGAGCTTGGCAAGCGTCACAATCCCGAGTTTATGTTGGCGGAATGGTATCGTCTTGGTTTTTCTTTTGAGGCTATGATACAAGAGACCGTTGATTTCGTCGCTCTTTTCGTTGACAGCCATCCTGTTGAAGTCATAACATACCGCGAAGTCATTAAAAAACATGCCGGCATCGACTATGTGTCTTCTTCTGACGAAGAGCTTATGTGCTGTCTTAACAAGCGCGGCATCGAGATCTACGAAGGTCTTGGTGACGAAGGTCGTGATGCTATTTTAAATATGATAGTAGCGGCTATTGTTGAGCCAAATCTTGATAAAGATGTCGTTACCGTCGTGAAATACTATCCTGCCTCGCAGGCAGCTCTTGCGCAGAAAAAAACTGTTGGCGATGAGGCTGTCGCCGAGAGGTTCGAAGTATATTTCGGTGGTTATGAGCTTGCCAACGGATACCATGAGCTCGGCGACGCCGAAGAACAGAGCCGACGTTTCCAAGACGCCAATGAAGAGCGTATGCGTATGGGAAAAGATTCCCTTCCTCTCGATGAGAGCTTTTTGGAAGCTCTCGATGCTGGACTCCCTGATTGCTGTGGCGTCGCTGTCGGCATCGACAGGCTTATGATGATACGTCATGGTGCCGACAAGATCGCTGATGTTCTTCCTTTCTCGTGGTAAAACCCATTATTGCGTTTAAAGATATATATTGTTTAATATATAGAGTATATTTTTTATTACTCAACGAGGCAAAGAAATTATGATACACAAAAAGCGCGACCTAAAAAACTACGACCCTCTTCAGGTAAAGATTGCTCGCGATACTTTGGAACGCTATTCCAACTCCCCTCCTGACGACTTCTGTTCATATTTATTTATTACGAACTTCCCGAAATATTTAGAATATTTCGCCGATGCGCGTGGGCTTACCATCGTCCAGGGTCCAGGCTTTAATGTTGCTCATTCCCCTGAAGACGACATCAGCATCATTGACTTCCGCATAGGATCTCCTACGGCGGCGTTGCTTGTCGACTGCTGTGCTTTCTTACCAATAAAGGCCATCCTACATCTTGGCATGTGCGGCGGCTTACGTCGTAGTTATTCTGTAGGAGACTATTTCGTCCCTGTCGCCAGCATCCGTGGCGAGGGCACTTCGGACTTTTATTTCCCTTCGGAGGTTCCTGCCATGGCGAATTTCCAGGTACAGAAAGCTGTAACCAACGCTTTGGAGAAGAACAACACCCCCTATCACATTGGGATATGCCATACTACCAACAAGCGTTTTTGGGAGTTCGATGAAGACTTCATTGCGCGCCTCAAGGCATCGCGAGCGCAGTCGATAGAGATGGAGTCTGCGACGTTATTTTGTGCTAGCTACAAATACAAGATCCCCATGGGAGCGTTATATATCATCTCCGACCTTCCTCTCGAGAAAGGCGGGATCAAGACGAAGAAGAGCGCAAAGTTTGTTTTGGACGAATACACTGCCGACCATGTCGACAAAGGCGTCGAAGTTGTAAACATCATGAAAGACATGCTCAATAAACAATTATCATTGAACATTGAACATTGAACATTGAGTATTGAGTAGTTATCGTTGTATTCTAGAGGTTCTGATAATGCTAAATAATATTTTTCCAAGTTCATCAGCATCTGCAAAAATATTTTTATAGTCTTCTGTTTCCAAATATTTCGTATCTAAACACTCTTTATATGCTATCGAAATCTTAGCTGAAAAATCAGCTTTAGAAATCCCACCATTTGCCTCCGATACATTTGCACCTATTGACGTACCAGCACGCAAAAGTTGTTTGGTTAAAACAAATTCTTTTTTATTTTCTCGTATCCATTTAACACAATTTATAATTCTGATAGCAAAAGCATATGCTTTTTCATAAGTAATGTTTTCATTTTCAATTACCATTCTTCCCCCGTCCTATTAACTGATAAATGCTCAATGATCATTGATCAATGAAAAGGCATTCCCATACCGCCTAGTGAATCTAGCGATGGCATATTATCTGATATTTTTGAGGAGGCGTCATCTAAAGCAGCTTTTATTAGATCTTCGAGGCCTTCTACATCTTCGGGGTCGACGCATTCAGGTTTTATTGTGATATTGGTTAGTTGATGTTCTCCGTTCACAGTAACGACGACGAGGCCGTTTCCTGCCTGTCCTGTCACTTCGGTATTTTTCATATCTTCTTGCATCTTTGCGATGGTATCTTGAAACATCTTAGCTTGTTTTTTCTTCTTAGAGAATCCTGTTCCCATAATGCCCTTCCTATTTTATTGTGAAGTTGTTTTTTTCTTCGTCGCCGTTCCGTCGAGTTCTACTGCGGAGAACATCGTCATGGTATCGCGAACGCTTTGTGTATTTCGTTGTTGTGGTGTTTCTTTTGCTGCTACGATGACGTCGTTTTCGATATCGGCGAGTTTTGCTACTAGGGCTTCTATTGGTATCATTTTATGGCTACGAATTATCTTCATGAGGGCGATCTCTAGTGCCACCTGCATCGAAGGCATCGTCTTGATATTTCCGTAGAAGTCGGCGAGGTCCTCTAGGATGTTAATACACTGTTCTTTGTTGTATATTGCTGCGGACTCGCGGTAACTCATACGGTCGTTTTCGCTTAATGTTTCGTTTGTATCATTGTTTCCTGCGACAATCGTTAGTAGTATCGTGCGGTAGTGTTTTATTAGCTCTTCGAAGAAATAAGGGATATCTTTGCCGTGGGAGAATACGTCATTGGCGATGGTGAATGCCGCGGTAATATCACCTGCTGCTCCTGATTTATCGAGGTCGAAGAATACATCGCGCGGCATAAGTCCAAGGAGGTCTGCGACGATATCGCTGGTGATCTTACCTTCGGCGTAGGAGATCAGCTGGTCTAGCGTCGAGAGAGCATCGCGAAGGCCTCCATCGGCGAGGGTAGCTATCGTTGTTAGAGCTTCGTCTTCGACGTCGACGCCGAGGTCGGCGGCGATATTTTTCAGCGTCTCCATGATATCTGTAGTGGAGATTCTGTTGAGGTTATACCTCTGGCATCGGCTCATTATTGTTGGCAGAACTTTGTGTGGTTCTGTCGTGGCGAAGAAGAAAGCGACGTTTGCTGGTGGCTCTTCTAGGGTTTTAAGGAGAGCGTTGAATGCCTCCTTTGTCAGCATATGCACCTCGTCGATGATATATATCATATAGTTTCCTGCTCGCGCAGAATATCTTACGGTGTCGTTGACTTTTCTTATGTCTTCGATACCGCGGTTCGACGCCCCATCGATTTCTATTACCTCTAGTGAAGTGCCTGCTGCTATCTCTTTACATGATGGGCATTTGCTGCATGGCTCGTTGTCGTCGCTACGGTCGTGGCAGTTCAGCGTCTTTGCGAGGATACGCGCCAGCGTTGTTTTCCCTGTGCCTCGCGATCCACTAAAAAGGTATGCGTGTGCGATACGTCCTGAAGCGACGGCATTTTTCAGCGTAGTAACGATAGAGTCTTGTCCTACGACATCGGAAAAACGTTGTGGCCGGTATTTTCTTGCAAGGACTTGGTAGCTAGACATGTTGTTGTATATCCTTGTGTTAATTAAGGAATAATATTACTCTTGGAAATTATTTTATACCAGAGTAAACTTATCATTTATTGTTAACAAATGTGAGTTCGAATATTTCTTATGGGTAATAATAACGAATTTAAAAAGCGTTTCTCTCGAGGTGCTAGTGGTCTGAAGTTCCCTAGAGAGCAGGGCTTCTTCGATAAAAGCTTCATTCTTCGTGTCGTTGTTTTGCTTTTGTTCTCCGTAGGGCTTTTCGCTGTATTACATTTCAGGGAGATACACGTCGACACTCTCGAGCTCAACAAATCTGCTGACAGGTATATCGTCGCACAGACAAATTTTTCTTTTCATGACGCCAAAGCCACTGAGAGTCGTCGTGAAGAGGCGCTCCTTGATATCGGCAAGATATACCGTTTTAATAAGAAAGAAGTACACCAACGTCGTGTCGACTTTGAGAGATATCTCGTATACAATAAAAGCTGGCGTAAGCAGTCAGAGCGCAGCACTTTTGAGGAGATGTACTCTGGCATCGACGATGTTGAGAAGATGCTTCTTTCCATACGTCTTACTGACCCACGGACGATACAGAAGATCAAGCAGTTTGGCATGACAAACAGGGACTATCTGGTATACATCACTTCTGATGTTACCAAGGCGATAAACGTTCCTAAGCGCATATGGGAACATATTGAGAAGATCGCCCTTACCAAGAACATATACCAGCCTGGCACTATAGATTTCATTATAACATATTTTAAGGGCAAGGGTTGGGATCTCGTCGAAGACGGCGAAACCCTTGGCATCCTTCGTAACAAAGCTACCGATAGCATTCCTAAGCAATACACTCGTGTTAATGCTGGCGACAGGATCATAGGTTATGGTGATAAAGTTACTGAGCAACATATCGCCATGATCCATGCTATGAAGAAAACCCTCGCCGAGGGTCAGAATATCTGGCACTATACAACAATCGTCGGAAGTGCTGTTATGACGGCGCTTTTCATCATCTTGGGTATCATGTACCTTAATAAGCGTTTTCCCGACATCTTACGGTCCAACAGAAAGATTCTTCTTCTATGTAGCATCATCGCCATAGCGTTTATTTTCTCTAAACTTGCCGAGCATATCATCATAAATTCCAGCATAAACCTTTTCGAGGTGATACGGTATCCGTTATTCGTCCCATTTGCTGCGATGCTTCTGTGTACGTTGATGAACATGGAGATAGCCTTAGTTGTCAGCGTTTTCCTTGCAGTAGTGCTATCTATGACCCTTGCTCTCAACAAGGAATTCATGATAATAAACCTTGTCGCCGCTGTTATTGCTATATTAGGGAGTACATCATTCCGCAGCAGGAAGAAAATCTTCGCGGTATGTGCAAAAGCGTGGATTGGGTGTATTGTCTTTATCGTAGCTCTTGGCTTCTATAGGGGGAACATTATAAGCCGTACTGTATCCGTCGACATTTTTACTACTATGCTTTTCATGATATTCACTGCTGTCCTCGTCATCGGGATCTTACCTCTTATAGAGTTCGCCTTTCCTATCATGACCGATGCTATCCTTATGGAATACCTCGACCCCAACAACGAGATCCTTACGCGTCTTGCTATGGAAGCTCCTGGAACGTACCAACATTCTATCGTCGTCGGCAACCTCGCCGAGCGTGCTGCACAGTCTATCGGCGCCAACGGTCTTTTTTGCAAGGTTGTGTCTTTGTACCACGACGTCGGCAAGCTAAGGAACCCTCAATATTTCACCGAGAACGAGCCGCGCGGGACTAGCATGCACCAGCTTCTTACTCCTACGGAGTCGGCGCAGGTCATCACGGAACATATCAGCGAAGGTGTTGCTTTGGCGCGGAAGTTCGGACTTCCCGAGCAGTTCGTCGACGTCATAAAAGAGCACCATGGCACTATGAACGTAAGATATTTCTACAACAACCAGAAGGAGCTTATGGACGGCGACGCGTCACGCGTCAACGAGAAAGACTTCAAATACACAGGTCCTACAGCCCACAGCAAAGAGTCTGCGATAATTATGATAGCCGACGCTTTCGAGGCGGCATCACGCTCTCTCGAGGCTGTAAACAAGGCGTCCTTAAAAAAGCTTATAAACAATCTTGTCAAGGAGCGTCTTGAGTCGGGACAGTTCGACGAATGCATGCTTACTTTCGAAGAGCTCGGCACCGTAAAGGAGTCTCTAGTATCGTCGATGTTGATGTCGACACATTCACGGATAAAATATTCCGGCAACGAAGATGAAGAGGATGATGTATGAGTAACAAAACGCTAGAAAAAAACATTGCCACGAAGAAATCCCCTGAAGCTCTTCTTAAAGAGTTGAAAGAGCGTGCCGAGAAGATACAAGAAAAGCTTTCTCGCGACGACGCCGAGAAGGTAAAGGCTTGGGTCGATGTTCTCAAAGATATGACCGCCGGTAATGATGCTACTGTCGCCGACGCCAAAGAAAAGATTGAGAATGGCTTCTACCTTACTGATGATGCAACGCGTAAGACGGCACAAAAAATCCTAGAAGATTTTCATGTCTGAGAGATGAAATTCTTCAAGGATTTTCATTGAGCATTGGCAGTTATCAATACTTACTTTTATTGATAAATGATAATTGATCATTGATAAATGAGTTCGGAGTCCAAGCTCCGAACTCTGGCGTGGTAATATTCATCTAGAGCATTTCTGATTTCTTCGGACGATGACATCGTCATTATTTTCTCTGTGAGGGCGTATGCGTCTACGATATTCAGCGAGCGTATCACGTTCTTTATTATGGGGATATGCCGCATTGCCACTGACAGGTTTTCGACGCCAAGTCCTATAAGCAGTGCTGTAAAACGTGGGTCTGCTGCTATCTCCCCGCAGATACTTACCGGCATCCCATTTTTTTTCGCTTCTGTTACGATAATTTTTATAAGCCTTATTATGCTAGGGTGTGCTGGTCTGTATAGGTAGTCAACGTCTTGGTTGCCTCTATCTACTGCTAGGGAATATTGTACGAGGTCGTTAGTACCTATTGAGAAGAAGTCACATTCTTTAGCGAGGATATCACATATCAATGCCGCCGAAGGGACTTCTATCATACATCCCACCTGTATTTTCTCTCCGAAGCTTTCGCCTTTGTCGAGAAGCTCTTGTTTCGCCTCTTCTAGGAGTTTTTTTGCTTGCATTAGTTCGTAGTATCCCGAGACCATGGGGAATATGATATTAACGGCGCCGAAGGCGCTAGCACGCAATATTGCTCGCAGTTGTGTTTTGAAGAGCTCGGGGTCTCTTAGCATGAAACGTATCGATCTACATCCTAGGAATGGGTTATCTTCTCTGTTGAACTCCTGGAAATCTCCCCATTTATCACCACCGATATCGAAGGTCCTTATTGTCACGGGGAGTCCAGCCATAGTGGTGACGAGCTTTTTATAGATGACATACTGTTCGTCTTCTGTTGGGAAGGCCTCTTGTTTTAGCAGTATATATTCGGACCTGAAGAGTCCTATATTGGTGTTTGGGTATCGACGTATGTTTCCGATGTCTTCGATATTATCAACGTTAGCCGAAAGTGTTATGCTATATCCGTCGATAGTCTCAGCTTCTAGGCTTCCCGACTTCTCCAAGACGACATATTCTTCGTGTAGTCTTTCTTTTATTGCGCGGTATATCTCTAGAGTCTCTGGTGTAGGGTCTATTATGATATCGCCTGTTCTGCCGTCGACGATAACATTTTTTCCTGACTGTATTTTTTCTTCTATAACGTCGAAGTCTCGTGTAGAGACGTATGGTATTCCTTTGGCTTTGGCGACAATAACGGCGTGTGATGTCTCGCCACACCCTTCTGTGACGAAAGCTGCTACCGATGATATCTTTGCTTCTGCGACATCTGATGGCAGCAGGCTATGTGCGAAGACGACGGAGTTTTCCGGTATTTCTGCTAGAGACATTGTGACGCTTTTTCTTAGGTGTGCCAAGATACGTCGTGAGATATCTTGTATATCGCGAAAGCGTTCGCGGAAAAACTCGTCGGAGATTTTGTTAAATCTTTCTTCATATTCGTCGACGACGAGTCTAAAGATATATTCTGTATTTTTCCGTGTCTCACGGATTTTATCTTCTACGGCGGTAGTGATAAGAGGGTCTTGTAGTATGTGCAGGTGTGTTGCGAGCATATCGGCACCTTCACTGGCGCCTTCTTTCTTGAGTTTTTTCTGCAGTTTCGTGATATCTTTTTTGCTAAGGCGTAGTGCTTTGCGGTATCGTTTTATCTCGTCTTCGACTTCGTTAGCTGCTATTGAGAAATTCGGTATTATTTCATCGGCGAATGTGAATATGAAGGGTTTGCCTATAGCGACCCCTGAACATAGCGGCGATCCTTTCAGGAATATCTTCTTATCAACCATATATTTTATCCCTCTCCGAACTTATTTTCAAAGGCATCGACGAGTTCCTTCATGACGATATCAGAATCGGAACCTTCGACGTCTATTGTTATATTAGCATTTTTATGTACTGCTAGCATCAATATACTAAGTATGCTTTTGGCGTCTATCGTCTGCCTTCTATAGGTGATTCTCACCTTACTTTTACAGCTTTGCAGCATCTGTACTATCGACGTTGCTGGCCGTGTATGCAGCCCTAATGCATTCTTAACGCGTACTTTGCAGGTGTTCTTCATGTTGCGCTTTTCCTGTCTTCGATTTGCGTGCTATTACTTCTAGGAGTTTTGTGTTGAACTCTTCTGCGGAGTTATATCCCACTTTTTTCAGTCTGTGATTAAGTACTATTGTTTCTACTAGTAGTACGAGGTCGCGTCCTGGCTTAAGTGGAACGGTGTGGTGTGGAACTTTTACGCCGAGGATATCGCAATGTTTCTCTGAGAGGCCTATCCTGTCATAGAACTTCGTGTCGTTCCATGCTTCTAGTTTTATTACGAGGTCTACGCGTTTACTTTCTCTTATACACACAGCGCCGTATAGGTTAGCGACGTTTATTATCCCTATTCCTCGAATCTCCATATGGTGTCTTGTCAGTTCTGCTCCTGTTCCTTCGAGGTATGAGTATTCACGTTTTTTTATTATGACGACGTCATCGGAGACGAGGCGATGTCCGCGTTCTAGGAGTCCTAGTGCCGTCTCACTTTTTCCTACCGACGAATCGCCTGTTATTATTGCTCCTACGCCGAAGACTTCGACGAAGGTGCCGTGCATGCTGACGTTTGGAGCGAATGCTTCGTTTAGGAGTAGTGTTAATTTGCTGATGAGGTTCATCGTCATCATCTTAGACCTGAACAATGGTATCCCATATTCCGAGCACAGATCGACGATTTCTTTGGTGGGTCTATAGTTTCTAGAGACGATTACTGCTGGCACTGTCATGGAGAATATTGCCCTTAACCGTTCTATACGCATTTCTTTAGGCATATCACGGAGGTATCCCATCTCGACTTTCCCGAAGACGATGATCCTTCTGCCTGTATGCCCATAAAGATATCCCGACAATGCAAGCCCTGGCCTTTGAACGTCTTGTGAGCGGATACTTCGTTTCATGCATTCTTCGCTTTCAACGATTTTAAGGCTCAGCGCTGTGCCGTGTTCTTTATAAAGATCTTTTACTCTATACATAAGCTATACCCAAAAATTCAGCAACATTCTATAATCATAAGAATTAAAGAACAACCCAAAAAAAAACAAGGACTTTTGTTGTGAAGATAGGAGCTATCGTACAGGCACGCATGTCTTCGTCACGTCTTCCTGGTAAGGTGATGATGCCGTTACCTCGTAGTGGTGAGACGTCGGTACTAGAACATGTCATTGTAAGGCTCAGCGCGTCGAAGCTTATAGATACTGTTATTGTTGCTACGACGTCGGACCCTAGCGATGACATCATTGTCGACACTGCAGTTTCCAATAGCGTCCCATATTTCCGTGGTTCTATGGAAGACGTCCTATCGAGGTACTACCTTGCTGCTAAGGAACACGGTCTTGATATAATAGTACGAATTACTAGCGACTGCCCTTGTATATCGTCTTCTATCGTTGACGAGGTAATACGAAGGCACTGTTCTTCTTCTGTCGACTATACTTCTAACACTATAGTAAGGACATATCCTCATGGTTTTGATGTTGAGGTTTTTTCTTTCGCAACACTAGAGCGCGCATATAACGAGGCTACTAGTTCTTACGACCGCGAGCATGTAACGCCATATATTTATGATACTGGCGCTAAGGCTTTCGTATTACAGAACGTCGAAGCTCCCGAGTCGTTATGCGCTCCCGAGATACGTATTACTCTCGATACTGCCGACGACTATACTGTTCTTTGTGAAGTGTACGCTTCTCTTTATAAAGAAGGACGTCATTTTACCGGAGAGGATGTCGTAGAATTATTCCAGCACTCTGAGGTGTTATTATGAAGGCAACGATATACACAGAAGGCGGCGGAGAGTATGGCCTTGGCCATATATCACGGTGCACAGCATTGTCAGAAGCCTTCGAAGAAAAAGATGTGAAGGCAACAATGGTCATCGCCGAAGGTGGCGTTTCACCTTCGTGGCATGATGGTGATGGAATTATTGCTAGCGACATTGCCGTCATCGACAGCTACCATGCTTCCGACGCGGTGCGTGCTACGATATCGGGAAACGCCGTCACAACATTTTACGTAGAAGACGGCAAAGAAACGTTGCTTAGGAAGGCGTTCTGGGACGTTCCGAAGAAAGATATAAAAGACGCCCCGGAATCTATCCTCATAACCTTCGGTGGCAGCGACCCTATGTGTATGACCTCTAAAGTCGTCGACATCGTATGCCAGAAGTATCCTCTTATGAAAAAACATGTCGTCGTAGGTCCTGGATATCATGGCGATGCTATCGTCGGCGATGCTTTGACGACGGTAGTGACGTCGCCCAACGTCGAAGATTTCAGAGCTCTAATGGTATCATCCGACGTCGCCATCACTGCCGGCGGGCAGACATTGTACGAGCTTGCCGCCTGTGGTGTCGCTATGGTTGCTGTCATCGTCGCCGACAACCAGCAAGGGCAGGTTTCTTATTTCGTCAAAAATGGTGCTGCTTTATCTGAAGACGATAACATCTTAGGAGCCATCGAACGTCTTCATTATAAGACCCTTAGAGCTTCTATGGCAGAAGCTGGATATAATATTATCGCTGACACTCGCGGTGCCCGCGATGTCGTAGACGATATCATTTCTGGAACGCTGACGCTTCGTGCCGCCATCGATAGCGACAGTGAGATTCTGTGGCGATGGCGTAACGATTCTCATACGCGTATGATGTCGAAAAACAGCGACGAGATACCTTGGAAAAATCATTGTGAATGGTATCGCGATGCTAAGAATGTCTTCATCGGCATAGTAGGTGACGACGCTATAGGAACGGTACGTCTCGATAAGTCGACGGTGTCTGTGACTGTAGCGCCGGAATTCCGCGGTAAGGGCTATGCTCAGCATCTTATACGCATGGCGTGCGAAAAATCTGATGCCTCTGTAATATATGCCGATGTCAAGAAAGAAAATATCGCCTCAATACGGGCTTTCGAACGGTGCGGGTTTGTCAAGACCGATGAAGATGGTGATATTATATCCTATAAACTCACTTATGAAAGAATTTCAGAATAGGAATTTTTCACCACAGAGTCACAGAGGACACAGAGAAAGAAAACAATCTGGCTGGGGGAATCTCCCCCAGACCCCCATTTTTGAACTATGAACGATTAACTGTAAATGGTGAACTAAAGTGTTACCTATGTTGGTGAACTGGACCGCCCCATTTCTCTCTGTGTCCTCTGTGGTGAAAAATCCTAATCCTAAATCCGAACTTTTTAGAAAGCTTACCTCTTGCAAGTTCAATCATGGGCTAAACCGAAAGTTAGTAGATGATAAAATTACCAGATGCATCTATACTTTCATATAGTAATACTAAACACAAATGGAGTTGCATATGGTAATCTTCGATGACACAGCACCTGTTTTTCTTGTCGCCGAGCTTTCGGCGAATCATGGCGGCGACTATGATGTCGCTGCTGCGACGATACGCGCCGCTAAAGAGGCGGGCTTCGATGCTATAAAGTTGCAGACGTATACTCCTGACACTTTAACTCTCGACGTCGACAATGAACATTTCACGATAAATTGCGATTCTCCATGGGATGACAGGACGTTATACGACCTATACGAAGAGGCTCATATGCCGTGGGATTGGCAGCCCAAACTTCAGAAGGTCGCTGAAGATTGTGGGCTTGTATTTTTCTCTACGCCTTTCGATACTACTGCCGTCGACTTCCTCGAAGGTCTCGATGTCCCTATATATAAGGTAGCATCTTTCGAGATAACAGACCTTCCTTTGATACGATATATCGCTGAGAAAGGGAAGCCTGTCATTATCTCTACGGGTATAGCTTCTTTCGAAGAAGTCGAAGACGCCGTACGTACGTGCCATGATGCCGGCAACAAACAGGTCGTCCTGTTAAAATGCACGAACAACAGCGCCTCCCCTGCTTCTCTCGAAGAGATGAACCTTACTACTATTATCGACATGCGCGAGAAGTTCGGCGTAGAAGTCGGCCTTTCGGACCATAGCCTAGGCGCTGCCGCCGCCGTCGCTGCTGTGTCGTTGGGCGCCAGTGTTATAGAGAAGCATTTCATCTTAGACAAGTCTCTCGGCGGCCCTGATGCTTTTTTCTCTATAGATCCAAAAGAAGCAAAAGCGATGATCGCCATGATACGCGATGCCGAGAAGATGCTCGGCGTTCCCACCTACGAGAAACGTAACCGTGAATTTGCGCGTTCGCTCTTCGTCGCCGAAGACGTCGCCACTGGCGAGGTTTTCACATCGAAAAATATTCGCTCCGTACGGCCGGGCAATGGTTTGATGCCGAAGCATTATGACGACATCATCGGCAAAAAGGCATCGAAGAAATTAACTCGGGGCACTCCCCTTTCTTGGGAGGCGATATGTTAAACCCAATATGTCCCCTATCCTTCACTATAGGGTTTTTGCAGTGGTGAAGATACAATGCTGAAAGACGAGGCAAATGTTTATTGACATTTGCGAGGAAGGAAGCAATGGAGCTTCGCTACTACAAAAAGAAATATGGTGAAGCCAAGCAGGTGGAAAGTGTCTAAGAAACAATACCAATTGCGAATTTAAAATTCGCAATTAGCACTATAAATAATGTCTTATTTTCTTTATCATCCATAGTATCAGGCAATCTGGCTCATTTTGCTCCTCGCGAATATTTAAAAATATTCGCTTGTCACGAACTAAGCCATCTTACCTAACACTATGGCACTAAAGAAAAGATAGGAGACACATTGGGTTTTATAGATTCACATGCACATCTTACATGTAAAGAGCTCATCGATCAGGATGCCGTCGATGACATCGTCGGCCGTGCCCATGATAGTGGCGTCGAAGCTATCGTAAACATATGCACCGACGAAGATTCTTTACAAAAAGGTCTGGACCTCCACAAAAAATACTCGTGGATATATAACGCTGCGGCAACGACACCCCACGACGTCGAAAAAGATGGCGAAGCGTTTTTTCCTGTAGTAGAAAAACATGCCAGAGACGGTGCCATCGTCGCAATCGGAGAGACTGGGCTTGACTATCACTACAATTACTCCACTCCTGAGATTCAGCGCGACTTTTTTCGGCGATATCTTCGCCTTGCAAAAACTTATGGCCTTCCTGTTATCATTCACTGCAGGGAAGCTTTCGACGACCTATTTTCCATCGCCGACGAAGAATACCGCGGCCTTCCTGCAGTATTGCATTGTTTCACAGGAACGATGTCCGACGCCGAGAAGGTGTTGGATCGCGGCTGGTATATTTCTCTTAGCGGCATCGTAACCTTCAAGAGAAGTGACGATCTTCGTAAAGTCGCTGAGATGGTTCCTTTGGGGCGTCTTCTCATCGAGACCGACACGCCATATCTTGCGCCACAAAAGTATCGCGGGCAGAAAAACGAACCTGCGTATGTTATTGAAGTTGCTGACACTATAGCGCGCATAAAAAATATCCCCCGCAATATCATCGCTGAAGAGACGTCTGCCAACGCACGCGCACTGTTTTTGTAGCGTTATTTTTACGAATGCTGTATTGTTCAAGTGTTAATAAATATAAGGATTCATATATGGGCGGTTCTTTTATGCTGTTGGGTAGCAACCCCTTTTTTCAGTCGTATCTACGTTCTGACTTCTTCGGGAAGAGCATCTTCTTGATGCTGTTTGCTTTATCGATAGTAAGCTGGGCGCTGCTGATCTATAAAGGCAAAGTTCTTCGCAAGACAAGAATGATCTCGCAAGACTTCAAAGACAACTTCGAGAAGCAACAAAAGTCGCCACTATCGGTGGCATACCAACAGGGTTCTCTTTCTTCCGACGTCTGTAATGCTTTCCACGAGATATATCTCATCATCAAGAAACATACCCTCGACATCTTGGCGAAAAATAAAAATGGACACAATGATGACGAACATACATATCTATCGGCTTCTGACGTCGACCTTGTGTCATCGCATATAATGTCGACAATATCAAACCAAGCGAAGAAACTCGAGAAACATCTATATATCCTCGCTACGACGATAAGCTTAGCGCCGTTTTTAGGCCTTCTCGGCACGGTGTGGGGCATCCTCATAACATTCTCGGAGTTACAGGCTTATGGATTCTCGCAGAGCAACGAAGCCGTCCTCGGCGGGCTGTCAATGGCGCTAGCGACGACGGTGTTGGGTCTTCTTGTCGCCATCCCTGCCCTTGTGGGATACAATTATTTCAAAAGTGCCATCAGGGACTTTGAGAAAGACATGGAACATTTCTCTACCGTAATGCTTACTGCTGTAGAGCTACAATATCGTAAGATAGACACTTAGGAATATGTATGGCACGTAACAAAGCTCTTTTTTCTAGGTACCGTGAACTCGATGAAGTTGGTGTTAATCTAACGCCTCTTATCGACGTCGTCTTCGTCGTACTTATTATGTTCATCGTCGTAGCTCCTATCCTCGAGCTCGACAGGGTGCTCCTTGCTACCGGCAATAAAGGCCCTACCACCCACCCTCTCACTCTACAAGAAAAAAGTTCTCTTACTATACACGTCCATAACGACGACACCATATGGTTCAACGAGCGCCTCGTCGACATCCCACAGCTGACACTTTGCCTCAAAGAGGCTCGAGCTTTAAATCCCGGAGGCCGCCTACAGCTTATGCACGACAAGCGTGCAATGTTCGGGACGTATCAGTCGGTGAAAAACGTCGCAGAAGCCGTCGGCTTCGAAGAGATGGACGTCATCCTAAAACCAACGTAGAGGTACTGCCGTGAACGACAACCTCTACAACCTAAAGCCCCTAGGCAATCTCGAAGACTCCCCCAGGCCTTCTATAAAAAAGAAAGTCTTCGTCGGTGTTATCGTCGGACATGTTATCGTCATCATCGCCATGGCATTGTCTGGCGTTTTCACCCCTACGCGCCCTCCTATGCCCGAGAAGCTTCTCGTCACAACCATCACCCTAAAAAAACCTACTGCGACAAAGGCCTCACCACCACAAAAAAAATCTTCCCCGACAAAAACGTCTAAGGAGAAGCCTTCGTCTTCGCAGAAAGACAAAAAACTTATACGCTCTCTTAAAGAAAGTATTGCAAAAATTGACGATACCCCTCATAACATTCCTCGAGAACGTATTACTGTCGTCCCTAAAACCATCGACACCCTCAACATTGATGCTGTCGCTGCCGCCAAAGGGAAACGCCTAAGCGTCGACGATGAGAGCTACCAGGAAGTCCTAATCCGTAAGCTCAAGACATCGTTGGTGTTACCAGAATATGGTGCTGTAAAGGTATCTCTTACGATATCGCGTAACGGTACCGTTGAAGATATTGTCGTTCTCAGTGCAGAGAGTACGAAGAACAAGAAATATGTCGAACGCTCGCTTCCAAGCTTCGTCTTTCGACCTTTTGGCTCTTCGTTCCAAGGACAAGGAAACCATGCGTTCCTCGTCGTGCTTAGTAATGATATGTGAACTACAGTTTTAGGAGATATTTTTTTATGAAATCGACACAGAATTTCTTCATCGTATGTATATGTGTAGTATCGTCTTTCTTGGCATGCTACAGCCTTCACAGCGAAGAATCGTGGGACAACAACGAGATCGTCGTACACCTTGAGACTGCCAGCACGTTAAAGCCGATATACTTAGCGCCTCCATCTTCACATCACAGCGGCAGTCTATCGGAAAAATATATCTCGGCACTTATGGACGTCATGACCTTCGACCTCGACAATAATGGTAAGACACAGGTTATCCCTCCTTCTTCAGAGAAGCAAAAGCTTGCTATTTCTATGTCTCTCGATGACAGCAAGGCATCGTCTGTGTGGAAAGATGCTGGCGTGCAATATGTTGTAAAGATCGACATCAAGAACAACAAGCTTTCTGCTACGACGTTATCTGTCGGCAATGGCATTGTCAAAGCCGTCAACGACATCCCTCTTACCGGAACTCTTTCTAGCGACAGAAGACGCATCCACCAACTCGCCGACCTTTTCCATAAAGACTTCTTCGCCACTGATGGCATAGCGTCTACCCACATATTATATTCTGTACGCTCTCGAGAAAATAGCACTACTTCGTCGAAGTGGACGGCGGAGATATGGGAATGCGACTATGACGGAGCCAACGCCCACCAGGTGACACACCTCAACAACTACGCCATCACACCGATCTATGTACCTTCCAAGAAGGGCTACAGCAGCGGAAGTTTCCTCTTTGTATCTTACCAGATCGGACAGCCTAAGATCTTCACGGCATCGTTACGCGACGGTGTTGGGCAACGCCTAAGCTATCTTCGCGGCAACCAGCTGATGCCTACGATATCGCCTAAGCGTGATAAGATCGCCTTCGTCAGTGACGTCGCCGGCAATGCAGACCTTTTCCTACAGTCCTTCGACCCTGATGTCGGTCCTCTTGGCAAACCTCGCCAGATATTCTCGGCATACCGTGCAACGCAAGGAACGCCGACCTTCAGTCCCGACGGGAAACGTATCGCCTTCGTCTCCAATAAAGACGGATCTCCTCGCGTCTACATTCTCGACATCGCCGAAAGGGCCCACGAGCAGAAAAACATCTCTCCAGTTTTGGTAACGAAGAAGAACCGCGAAAACACCTGTCCATCGTGGTCTCCTGACGGTAAGATGTTAACATATAGCAGCAAAGTAGACGGTGTCAGGCAGATATATGTCTACGACTTCATCACCAACGAAGAGCACCAGCTCACCACTGGCGACAGCCACAAAGAGAACCCTTCGTGGGCGCCTAACAGCCTACATATCGTCTTCAACTCTGTGACGCCATTCTCCAATGATTTGTACCTTATAAACCTCAACAAACCCGTGGCGATGAAGATAAGCGAAGAAGTCAATGAACAGTGCTTCCCATGCTGGGAACCCATAACGCGCTAAAACGTGTATAAAAATAAAAAATAAAAAAACGTTAATTTTAGTAGAAAAAAAAGACCTTTTTACAGATAGTGAGTAACATAAAGCAACTACCTTTTGGTAGGCAAACATGATGAGGAAGTTATGAAACGTTCTTTATATACAGCTCTTGTCATCTTGAATTTCGCAGGACTCGTTTTAATGACGAGTTGTCAGCGCTCTAGCGGTGAATTTCTCGAAGACACAAAAACCGCAGGACGCTATGTCGGAAAGGGAATATATTCCATGTTCGGCAAACACGGCGACTCGCGACAAATACAAGACACCCAAGAATTCGTCGGTCCTCCCGAGGAAGACTTCGTCCCTCTTAATGACGAAGGAATATATCGACAGTTAAGCATGGGCGACACCAAGGCTCTTGATGAGATAAACGTACACACGCCTATCCCACAGTCTAAAGAGTCTCCAGGGGATATCAGCAGTGCTATCCCTGGCGTCGACGGCTTCGCCACTCCTGCTATGATGAACCTCAACGAGGTTTTTTCTATGATAACTTTTGATTACAACGACTATAGCATCACCAATGCCGAGAGTCTTACTGTCATCAAAAACATAGCAAATTATATGAAGCGCAACGATACGGTGTATATCTTCGTTGAAGGTCACTGCGACGAGCGTGGTTCTTCGAAGTATAACCTCGCCCTTGGAACACGTAGGAGCAATAGTGTCAGGAACCTTCTTATCAAGGAAGGTGTCAACCTTGACAAAGTTTTTACGATATCTTATGGAAAAGAACGCCCTATTGCCCTTGGCCATGATTCCACTTCAATGGCACAAAACCGTCGTACAGAGTTTAAAATTTTAAACAAGTCATAAGTTTTTTAAGGGGAGCGGGTGATGAAAAATAAATATTCGCGGCTGCAGACAATGTTGCCGTATTCTACTTGTGTCGTTATATTTTTTGCCACAGCGCTTCTTTTTTCGTGTACAGACCCTTCTCGTGAGCAAGACTTGTCACAGCTTGCTCATACTGTGAGAAGCATGCAAAAAAGCGTCGACGACATTTCTTACCAGATGAACTCCTACAATACCGATCTCGACATCTTGGAAGGCCGTTCTGACAACCAAGAGGCCTCGTTTTCTACCATACAGAAGCAGATAACCACAACGTTGAAGAGCGAGCAGAAAGCATTACGCGAACAAGTCTCTATCCTTGTCGACAAAGTCTCTGTTCTTGAGAGGAACAATGCCTCCATCGTCGCTGACATCAAGCAGATGCAGCAGCATGCCAACACGACGGGGACATCATTATCGCAATACAAGACAAAGATCGGCTCTCTTGAAAAGAGCATGACTGTCAACGCCAACAAGCTCAATGACGTCGTCAATACGTTAAACATCCTTAGTACCATCCTCGAAAAAGGCGGGAGCGATATCGGTCTTTATACTGTGAAGTCCGGCGACTCTCTCGACAAGATCGCCAGAAAAAACAACACTACCGTCGAAGCTATAATGTCTAATAACAGTCTTACCTCTGACCTTATCGTCGTCGGGCAGACTTTGAAGATACCATGATAATGAAAACCGGCTCTCATGCTATAGGCGTCTTCGACTCCGGAATCGGAGGGCTTACTGTCATGCGCGCTATCGTCGATGCTCTTCCTGGCGAAGACGTTATATATTTCGGTGACACCGCCCGTGTTCCTTATGGTGACAAGAGCCCCGACACCATCATAAGATACTCCATTGAGAATGCTATCTTCCTTATGGAGCATGACATCAAGCTCCTCGTCGTGGCGTGCAACACTGCATCAGCATATTCTCTAGAAAAGCTCAGGAAGATCTTCAACATCCCTGTCATCGGCGTCATCGCCCCTGCTGTAAAAACCGTAGCTACGATGAGCAAGAACCATAAAATCGCCGTCCTCGGCACCAAGGGAACGATACTGTCAGGAATATATCAACAAGAAATTCTCAGCGTCCTTCCCGATGCCGAAATCTTTCCGGTGTCGTGTCCCCTCTTCGTCCCTCTTGCCGAAGAAGGTCTTCTCGATCATCCTGCCACTTCTCTGATCGTCGAAGAATATCTTAAGGACATCAAAGGCAAAGACATCGATACCGTCGTCCTTGGCTGTACTCATTATCCTCTTCTTCGTGAAGTTATACGCCGAGAGTTCGGCGAAAACGTCACTCTAGTAGACTCTGCAACGGCATGTGCTGGCGCCATAAAAGACACCCTTTCTACTTTAGGGATCCTCGCCGACGATACTAGTCATGGCTCTCGGAAATATTATGTTTCCGACGACCCCGAACATTTCCGTTCTCTCGGCGAAGCATTCCTCGGCGAAAATATTTCCGATGTCATGCTTCAACCCAAATAAGATCATAATTTCGGGTTGAACTTTAAGCCTTCGAGATATACACTTATCGTTTATTTTAGTCCGAAATTCAGAATAGGAATTTTACCACAGAGACACAGAGGGCACAGAGAGGAAAAAGAATATGGCTGGGGGCCTTCCCCCAGACCCCCATTTTTGAACTGTGAACTGTAAACTTTTTAAAATCCTCGGGACTATAGGGGTAAAACCACTAGCCCGCACCTTTTCCTCTCTGTGTCCTCTGTGGCTCTGTGGTAAAAAATTGGGGTTCAAAGTTCGGAATTTGGAAAGATGCAGTATAATAAGCTAATTACTAAGGAGTTACAATGAGCAGAAAATTTTTCACGTCAGAATCGGTGTCTATGGGACATCCCGACAAAGTAGCAGACCAGATATCCGATGCCGTCCTCGACGCATGCCTTACCGACGACCCTGAATCACGTGTCGCCTGTGAGACTTTGGTTTCTACTGGCCTAGTCGTTATCTCCGGAGAGATAACAACAAAGACATATGTAGACTGCTCCGAAGTAGCGCGTGCTGTCATAAAAGAGATCGGCTACAATGATCCCGCTCTAGGTTTCGACCACGAATCGTGTGCTGTCCTTGTAAACATAAAAAGGCAGTCTTCCGACATCTCTCAGGGCGTCTCTAAAGGCAAAGGTCTCCATAAAGAACAGGGTGCCGGCGACCAGGGTATGATGTTCGGATATGCTTGTGATGAAACTCCCGAGCTTATGCCTCTACCTATAGAGCTATCACACGCTCTCATCAAAGAGCTTCAGAAGCGTCGCTTCGACGGTGACATCAAGTATCTACGTCCAGACTCTAAAAGCCAGGTTACAGTAGAATATGATGAAAATGACATACCTCGTCGTGTCGAAGCCGTTGTCATCTCGACACAGCACTCCGACGACGTAGAATATGATACCATTTACAATGATATGGTCGCTCTCATCAAAGACGTCATCTCCGAAGACCTTCTCGATGACAAGACAATATACCATATAAATCCTACGGGACGCTTCGTCATAGGAGGCCCTAAAGGCGACTGTGGTGTTACTGGACGTAAGATCATCGTCGACACCTATGGTGGCATCGCTCGCCATGGCGGCGGATGTTTCTCTGGAAAAGACCCCTCGAAAGTCGACAGGTCTGGAGCATATATGGCGCGGTATATCGCCAAAAACATCGTAGCGGCAGGCCTCGCCAAGCGCTGCGAGATACAGCTCGCCTATGCCATCGGCGTCGCCGAGCCTGTTTCAATAAAAGTCGATACTTTCGGAACAGGAACGGTTACTGAAGATATCCTCGGAAAGGCCGTCCGTAAGGTTTTCGATATAACACCTCGTGGCATCATCAAAACCTTAGACCTAAAAAGACCAATATATCGCAATACCGCCTACGGAGGACACTTCGGACGTACAGAGAAAAACTTCACTTGGGAACGCATCGACCGTGTCAAAGCTCTGAAAAAGGCAGTAGACACTGCTTAAGAAGTCCGGAAATAGGATTTTTACCACAGAGGGCGCGGAGAAATCACAGAGTTTTCACAGATGGTACTCGCCATCACGCTTTGCGTGACGACGAAGGATGGCAATCATGGGTTGTTTTTTCACTCTATACAAAAGTTTTTCTTTATCATATAGGTTTTTTTCTGTTGGGAAAGTTTTAGCGTTTATGATACTCTTTCGCATGTTAACACTAAAAATCTATATTACGACATGTTTTCGTTGAAAAGAGCAGTTCTTCTCGCGGTTCTTCTTGTAGTATGTTGTTATGGCGCATGGAGTCTTATCATAAGCCCTCGATACCATTCTCATCATGCTATGAAGGCGTTTGTCGCTGGAGACAACGAAAGTGCTTTCTCCGAAGTGCTATCCATCCATCATACCCTTCCAGAGGCGAAATACCACCTATATCTATCTTATCTATATCGTTGTCTTGGTGACGACGAAGAGAGCAGCAAGCGTCTCGACCTCGCATATGACCATGCATGTCGTTCTTCACAAAACGACAACATTTTTCTTGAAATCGCTGTCGGCAGAGCTATTTCTGCATACCATAGTGATGACATTATCGCCCTTGACATCGCCGTTGACGACATCTCTCATCTTTCTCCTAACAGCGGCTATTCCAATCTTTTTTCGGGCATTACTGCATACCACCACGAAGAGTATAGCAAGGCGTTAAAATTCTTTAGCGAGGATGTCGCCATCGCCCCTCTTTCTGGGTGGCTGACAAAAACTCTCGGAGGCGTTTTTTCTAAAGAATGGCGACATCGTCATATTGCCCGCTGCAACATCGAGATAGGCAACTATCATGCCGCCCATAGCATCCTAGACGACAGCACTTTGGGCGACAGTGAAAACAGCCTTTTTTTAAATGCTCTATGTTCTATTTGCGAAGCTCGTGAGAATCCTATCTCCGATGACATGTCGTGGTATCGCCGGGCGAGATCGTGTTATAGTGGAATTGCTCTCGGCAGCGAAGAAAGCAATGTCATCGCTTCTCGCCTCATTGATATCGCCGAAGTTTTTATCGAAAAAGGCTTATACCATGAAGCCGGTGATATTATTAAAGACCTAGAGCAGCGGAGCTCTTCTCCTGCAGTGCATCATCTTGTGTCGAATATCATGGGAAAGTTTAACGGCTTTTTATCCGAAGGTCGTCATGCCGAAGCCTTTACGTTGGCATCGGAGATCTCCGAATCTTTCGGCAAAGGTATCGTACTCTCTGCTATCGTCGATTCTACCGTCAATGTCTCTCTTGAAAATGTTTTACATGACAATATCGCTAACGCCATTTCGTATTGGAAATGCTCGTCTTTGATATCTTCTGATTCCGATGCTATAAGAGTCGATATAATACGAAAGACTTTGACGTTTGTCGGCAGCGCTGTCGCCAATAACGACATAGCCATGATATCTCGTGTTGTTACCTTCTGGAAAGGTCTGGAATGTTCTCAAGAATACTATCATCTCTTAGCGCTCTCGCTTCTCGATGCTTCTAACAAAGCGTGGAACACCTACGACAACCCGACTATATCGTTAGACATCCTTGCTTTTGCCATGTCCATGCCTGTTGGCGATAACAAAGGGCTCCTCGCCAAGGCCGTCGACAGCGAGCTAAAAGAACGCTTTAAAGTAGCTTCACATAATGACGACGTCGAAAGTCTTCATAGTCTGTACAACACTTTATGTCTTCTATGTCTCGACACCAACGATACTATCGTTAGGAACGAGGTCGCCAACCAGGTCGGTGATGCTTGGTTTCTTTTCACTGAAAGTAACTACTATGAGGCCTTGAAGCGTGCGCAATGGGTGCTTCGTGCCAGCCCTTCTAACCAGCCAGCGCTCCATATTGTCGGGATGATAGCATTCCGCAGCAACGACTATCCTTCTGCCCTCAAAGCCCTTACGATGCTTTCATCTCCAGACCCAAAAATCCAGGAAACCCTTGGCCTGTGTTACCTTAACACCGACAACATCATCAAAGGCAAGGATGTCCTCGAAACGCTGTCACGGGAAAACCCTCTTGCCGACGACACATATATCACGCTAGCATACCTCGCCCAGAAAGCTTACGCCTATGACGAGAGTATTTCCTGGCTTTTCAAGGTGAGGAAGCCTACCGGCGAGACTTTAACAGCGTTATGTCATGCTTTCTATGAGACGGGTTCTTGGGACAAAGCCCTGGAATGCTACAACGCTCTTCCCAGCCCATACTCTTCAATTCCTGCAGTACAGGCCATCGCGGGGACGTGTTTGGCGGAAGCTGGCTATAACACTGCTGCCGAAGAGCTTCTCATCGCCGCCATCGACAGCGATGACGACAGTTCTCTATCCATAGTGTCGGCATCATTCCGCAATCACTATTATGACGTCCTCAGCAAGAAAGACCCTGCATACCTTGCGGCGTCGTTTTTCGAGAAACACCGCAACGACAACGAAAAAGCTCTTGCATACCTAGAGAAAGCCGTAGAGGCAACGCCAGAAGTTCTTATGAAAAAAGGCGAAATACTTTTATCCCTATCCCGCGACGCCGAAGCTGCTGGGGTCTTTACAGAAATTGCCAATAGCGAGAACGCTGCAATAGCAACACACGGGCAGCTTATGCTCGGGAAGATCCTCCTAGAGAAACAGCAGCATGAAAAAGCTTTGGAACACCTAGAGATCGCTATAAAACTTTCCCCAGGCGACGACGATGCCATCCGCGCCATGTTCGAATGCCTACAATATAGAGCTCTCTCCGACAATAATAAAGAAAGCGTTTAAAAAAACATTTATCATTGTTCATTTATTATTGATCATTTATCAGCTATCAGTTAAATCAGTTATTAATGCTCAATGTTCAATGTTCAATGTTTTAGGGGGTATTTATTATGTTCACACTAGAGATAGGCTCCAAAGCTCCAACTTTCTCGTTGCCTGCAACAGACGGCGAAGTATATTCTTTGGAAGATTTCGAAGGTTCTCCTGCTCTCGTAATATTCTTTACGTGCAACCACTGCCCTTATGTAATAAACTCCGACGAAGAGACGCGCAAGACTGTAGAGCGTTTTTCTCGTCGTGGCGTTGCTTTTGTGGCGATAAACTCCAACAGTGAAAATACCTATGAAGAAGACTCTTTCGAAAATATGGTCGCGCGCATGGAAGAGAACGATTTTCCGTGGGCGTATCTCCATGACAAAAACCAAAAGGTTGCTTTAGCTTATGGCGCCCTAAAGACACCACACTTCTTCGTCTTCAACAAAAAACGCAGTCTCGTATATACTGGGCATGCTATCGACAACCCCAGAAAGCCCGCCAAGGCGACGAGCCACGACCTCGACAATGCCCTCGAAGAGCTTCTCCACGACGATGAGATCACCGTCCCTGTGACGAACCCAATAGGCTGCAATATTAAATGGGAAGGGCAGCCGGCGAGCTGGATGCCTCCAGGGGCCTGCGACCTTATATAACGAAATCTAGGACAACTTACATGAAGCCAATTCTTATGATAGCATTATACCTCCTTGCCACAATCGCCGCTGCGGCTTGTGCAATATATTTTTCCTTATACGACATCGTCATAGCAAAAGAAGTCCTGTTCTTTGGAGCTTTTAGCTTCATCATCGTCATCACTATCATGGTGACGTTACCACTAATAACCCTTCACCGCGCAGAACGTACTACGTCGCCGGGAGTCTTCGCCATGGCGAAGAAAGACGCCATCCTCTCGTCGCTAGTAGCTCTCGTCGCCGTCTTTCCAATAGCATCTATTGCGTTGGCCTTCGCCATCGACGCCGTCCCAGCGATAGCTACAGCAATAGCACCTTACTGGCTCGTCCTTCTCGGTATAGAAGTCGACGGCATACGATGGTACTGCAGGCGTATCAACGCTATCCTTGACCCACAATCGTTTATGAAGATCCTCGCTAAAAATATCGTCACAGCGGCGCGTAGCGAGAAGTTCGACGTCTTCGACAAAGACCTCGACATCATGGGTACGATGATATCGCGACATATCACCAACGGCGATGTAACCGCCACAACGACGATACATACAATGACGCAGGCCGTTATCGACGTCGTCTCTCTCGCCGAAGACTCAAAAAACATCCCCCTCATCGACAGAATGCCTCACCTGCTTTCTAAGACATGCGGACACCTTGAAACAGCAATAGCGGCATCGACGGCGAAGAATCTCAATGTCATCGCCGAGAACGGCATCCACAGCATACGCGCCCTTACAATGACGACGGCATACGCATACCCACCATTCGCTACGATACCTTTAGGGTGTATGCAGCGTGCTATAGAATCTTTAGTAAAGGAAAAGTCCGACAACATGCTCGTCGCTATAGCTTGTACGATGCTCGCCGACGATGCTTGTAACCTTCTCGATCACGTCGACAGCAACGACGATGCCGTAGCAACATTCTATGACGAAGTTCTTGGCTTCCTAGAATATTTCATAAACGTCACACAAAAACAGAAAGATGAAGCCCTTGCAAAAGAAATCGTAAAAGGCGTTGGCGTTATAGCCAATAAGCTAGCGATGCCACCGTTCTCAAAAAAAACACGGTGTCAGGAATTGCTAAAACGCGCACAGAAGATCATCGAAAAATATTAAGCACTTCTTTCTACTGATATTTATTGTTTTTCTATCGGCTTTTCTGGTATCATTTTGTCCTTTAATTCATTAATCCATTAATTTTTTAAATATGAATCCTTTACGTCCTGCAGATTCCGTTAGTTCTGATTCTGGTTCTTATTCTTATTCATCCTCTGTAATTTCCGAAACTCCTTCCACTGAAGCCTCCGCGTCAGAAATATCACCGACCTGTGCTTCTGCACCTTCGCCATCACAAACAGTACGTTCACGTAGACTGCGTATAAATAATATTACAGGTCTGTATCAGAAACGAACTAAAGGCTGCTGCAGATACAGAAGGACTGTTTCTACTGCCGAACGAGCCGCTTTTAATCGAAATGCCCAAATTGCCGCGCATAAACAATCAGTAAAAAAATATTTCAGTACTCGCACTATCGTACACGAAACTTATGGCTCATATGCTTTACCAGTTCCCTATAAATCTTGGGATATAGATGCAAAAAGTGGCAACTTTGTTGTACACAATAAATTTTATGATGAAATTGGCGACGGTGTATCAGCGTCAATACATAAGGCCTATTTTATTCCTGGCGATGTCATTGTAAGCCCCTCAACAGTCGGTAGAATACGTGATATTGCCCTTAAAATTTTCAAAATAGACTATGACGAACACGCAGGAATAACAGTTGGTGATTCATGCTTGAAAGAATTGAGATTCCACAAGCATTTAAAATTCCACGCTTCATATTATGAGATAAGACAGCCTTCTGATAAAATACCTCTTCTTGCCTCTCATCATTTGAAAATTCCTCGTATTGACGCTTCTCCTGAAAGATTCGCTTTAGCCTTTGAAATGTTTGGTGAAGATTTAGTTAAAGACCTTAAAAAAAATGGTGTTTATTCTCTTTGCAAAATCCAAGACATTGGACGACAACTACTACTACAACTTAGCTTTATGAATTCTTGTGGTATTAAGCATAGAGATATAAAACCTCAAAATATTCTTATCAGAGACGGCCGAGTAAAAATAATAGATCTTGGCTTGGCAACATGTAAATTTTTTCTTTCCTTAAATGATGATTGTCATCTTGTTGTAACACGATGGTATCGTCCACCTGAAATTTTAATGTGCCAACATACTAATTCAGATAAGGGTGGCGGTATTTATTCAGATAAAGTTGATATTTGGAGTCTCGCTATTGTCTTTATAGAGCTTTTTTCAGGAAAATTCTTTCTACCAGGAAAAGACGAAGACGATCAGCTACATTCGATTGTAAAATTATTGGGAAGTCCTGATAAAACTTTTATTGATGATGCAATATCAAAATCTAGTCATCCCGAAAAAGATAAAAATAAAATGTCCATTTTCTTTAAGCGTCTGGAAGGCAAGCCTTCTTCCTTATTAACAAAATTAGAAAAACGAGGAATAGCTGACCCCGACTTCATAGACCTTATACAGCACATGCTTTGCTGGGATCCTAAGGAACGCTGGTCGGCGGAAAGACTCCTCAGCCATCCTTTTTTCGCAAAAAGCTTTAGCCCGCCTACACCTATGTCACCGGTGGAGCCTGTCCCTACTACTAAAGAGCCTTAATTTTTTGTTGCTATAAGCTTGTTTTTTAGTGCTTTTTCAAGTATACTCTTTGTTTTTTATTAACCATAACATCAAGAGCATGTTGCCTTTACGCCGACCATCTGCAGGTTGCCACGATATCGCTTCTCAAAGAGAGCGAATAGAAAAGATAGAAAAATTCTTTGGTGCGAATTACGATATCGTATACCACAACAGAACCAAATCTCTTTTTTCTTCTAATCCCCCAGACGCATACCTTTTTCCAAAAGATCCTGATGAAATAACAAAGTATCGACTTGGGGAAGGATCATATGCATTGGTAGACCGTGTTCGTTGTGTCCCTGCTAATGTTACTCCAAAATCTATTGTAGACTCAAGAATACAAGAAGTCGCTGTTAAGAGATTTGTCCCAACAAGTGGAGACAAAGCGCTAGGAGACTCTAAACCTTCTACTTCCAAACGGCGCTTTTTTAAGAGCATCAAAAACGTCGCCTCTAGAATCTTCAATTCAAAAAAACAATAACGAGTCGACAATGCCGTGATCACGAATGGAAGGTCCTTAAACGTCTAAAGTCAGGCAACAGAGAGTCTACAGCTGCTCCCCTTCTTCCTATAGCCTGTCTTGATATCCCTGGAAAAGGTACGGTATCTACTACGCCTGCTTTAGTTTTTCCTCTTATGGATACTGACCTATCAAAATATCTCTGTGTAAACCACTTGAGATCAAGAATGCTCAAGAGAAAGCTTCCGCTTTATGAAGTTCAAGATTTAGGAAAGCAGCTCTTGGAACAGGTTGCCTCTGCTCATTCTTGTGGCGTTCATCATAGAGATCTAAAGCCAGAGAATCTTCTTTTAAAATATGATAGGACAACAAAAAGATATATCTTAAAAACCACAGATTTCGGGACTGCTATATACAAAGGACCGCCGCCTTTATTTCGTCAACATTCCTTATCTAATCGTGGTTATATTCAATCACGATGGTATCGTGCCCCTGAAGTCATTCTTACTCCAGGTCCTTTCACAGAAAAAGTCGATATCTGGAGTGTTGCTCTTGTCCTTATAGAGCTCGCATGCGGTAATCCTTTTTTTACGCGGCGAAGACTCTGAGACTCAATTAAAATTAATTAAGGCCATTTTGAATAGCGTTCCTGAAGGATCTGCTTCTCGCTTAGCCAAAAGATTAAAAGCCCTAGGAATAGAAGACCCCGATTTTATTGACCTTATGGAGAAGACACTATGCGGGGTTCCTGAAGATCGTCTTTCTGCCGAAGCGATGCTTGAGCATCCTTTTTTCACGAAACGTCTTGATCCTATATATATTGAAGAGAAGGTTGATATTCCGGCGCCTCCTGCTTTTGATGCATCTTTATTATATTGTTCTTCGGGAACTGTCTCCTCTTCTTTCTAGCCCAGCAAAAGCTTAATATATTGCACAGCAACGCCATAAACACAAACGCAAAACTTGTTTTTCCGTGGCTTTTCGTATATACTATTTCCTTTTCAAAGACTTAGCAATTATTATAATATGTCATTTCTTTTACAACTTCTTTCCTCTAGGGCCGTTAGGCCTGCCCTTGATTCTTTAGTTATGGGTCCTCCTCCTGAAGAAGAGATTGAAGCTCCTGTTGACGCTGTTCCTTCACCTTTAAAGGCTTTACCGTTGCATCCGAGACCGCCAACACAGCCAAAACCACCATCGCATCGTTCGCGTTCGTTTCGACATATTAAGCATGGCACTTTAGCAGATCGTGACAACAAGATAAGAGCATTATTTCGAAAAAATTATCATGTTGTATGTGCAAACAAAAGCTCACCCGACTCAGACATTTTTCTTTTTCCAAAAGATTCTCAAATACTAGGTGAAGGAGCGTATTCTAAAGTATTTTCTGCTTTTCTTATCCCTGCTGAAGTAACTCCAGCCTCTATATCAGGCTTGGTAGACCTAACAAACTCTAAAATATCTAGAGTCGCCGTTAAAGTTTTTTGTAAGGGTAAAAAAGAACAAGATATTAAGTTATGTGATCACGAATGGACAATCCTTAAGCACGTCGAAAGATATAGTGTAGACCAATTAGCCAACCCACTTTTACCCGTTGCTCGCCTTGATAAAACTCCTTATTATGATAGTCCGGCTTTAATATTTCCATTCGTGGACAACGATTTATTTAAATATCTTCAAGATTTACCATTATCCTCTGACCGTTCAAACCGCCTTCTTATTACTCAAGATTTTGGACGACAGCTCTTGGAACAAGTTGTCACTATGCATTCTCTTAATATCCATCATAGAGATCTAAAGCCTGCAAATATTCTTTTAAAAGACGAGCTCTTAAAAATCACTGACCTTGGATCTTCAACATTAGCATTGCCTGGCCCTATCCATAGCCACAACGCTAAATACCCATATATTATAACACGATGGTATCGCCCTCCAGAGGTTCTTTTGAAGCTTTTTCCTTACACAGAAAAAGTCGACATCTGGAGCGTTGCTCTTATTCTTATGGAGGTTGTATACGGGGAACAAATTTTACCTGGAAAAAATGCTGATCATCAGCTCCAATTAATTAGAAATTTTTTAGGCCTTTCCACAAAACAACCACCAAGCCGCATCCATATTAGCAGACGAACTGTTCCGATGCTTCCATTGCGCAAACGGCTACTAAATAGAAACATCCGCGACGCCGATTTCATCGACCTTATGGAGAAATCTCTACGGTGGAATCCTGAAAAGCGTCTTTCTGCCGAAGCGATGCTTGCGCATCCTTTTTTCACTACGCCAATTTCTGAGCATCCATACATTGACGACACAGAAAAAGAATAGTTTTATTTTCGTTGTCTAACGACTTCGTAGAGAAGTAATGTCGTCGCTGTTGCGACGTTTAGGGAGTCGGCATTTCCTAGCATAGGGATACGTAGCTGTATATCGGCGTCGTCCATCCATATATCGGAAAGTCCTAGCTGTTCCGTCCCTACTGCTATTGCTATAGGCCCTTTCATATCTAACTCGGTGAAGACTTTTTCTGCTGCAGGCGTTGCTGCTGCGACTTTTATGCTATGGTCTTTAAGCCACGGCATAAGTTCTTCTGTAGTAGTTTCTATTACGGGAACGGTAAACATTGTACCGACGCTAGCGCGTACGACGTTGGGGTTGAAGATGTCGGTGCATTTATCACAAACGATAAGGGCGTCGACGCCAGATGCGTCGGAAGAACGAAGTATTGTTCCGAGGTTTCCTGGCTTCTCTATAGCTTCTGCTACGACGAGGAATGGTGCTTTGTTATCTTTGAGGATTTTTTCTAGGTCTTGCAGTGTTTTTTTGCTCTGTGGTGCTATAGCGACGAGTCCGTCAGGCCTATCGCGGTATGATATCTTACGGAAAACGTTCTCGGCGCATTGTATTATCTCTGCTCCCGATTTTTTTATACGTTCTATAAGGGCATCTTCGTTGCTTCCGAGGAAGAGCTCGCTGCATATGAATAGCGTATCGATTTTATGGCTACCGTCAGTAGCGCGTAGCAGCTCGCGATATCCTTCTATCAGGAAGGTTTTTGTTTTGTCGCGCGCTCTTCTATCGCGAAGTTTCACACACTGCTTTATTTTGGGATTCTGCAGGCTTGTTATCTCGGGCATCATGTGTTACTCCACCGTACATATGTTCCGCTAGGGAGGTGAAATGTATCTTTTTCGCCTTCCAGGCACATCTCCCCTGCTGTTATCGTCCCTTTTTTGTCGTGCATCATCTGTGTCATGATATTCTCTAGCGTTATCGGCGTATATCCTGGAGTATGGCATGATAGTAGTAGGAATAGCGGCTTCGGGGTTAGGAGTTTTTTACACTGCTTAAGTAGGTGTGTTAGGTCTTCTTCGATTTTGAATATTTCTCCGCGGCTTCCTCTTCCGAAGCTTGGAGGGTCGAGGACGATGGCGTCGTATTGATTTCCGCGGCGCATCTCCCTGTCGAGGAACTTCGTTACGTCATCGACTATCCATCGTATAGGAGCATCTTCGAGTTTATTTAGTGCGGCATTCTCTCGTGCCCAAGCAACCATGCCTTTAGAGGCGTCGAGGTGGCACACTTCAGCGCCGGCGCGTGCTGCTGCTAGCGTCGTCCCTCCAGAATATGCGAAGAGGTTTAGAACTTTTGGCTTATTCTTAGCATTTTTTATTGTGTCGTGGATCCATCGCCACTGCTGCTTTTGTTCGGGGAAAATTCCGAGGTGCCCAAAATCTGTCGGAGATATCTTGAAGGTAATACCGTCGACATCGATGGTCCATTTTTCTGGAAGTTTGGTACGCCTTGACCATCTATTGCCATCGTCGCGGGAGAACTCAGCATTGGCGGCGTCCCATTCTTTTTTCTTGAGCTTCGGCAGCCATACTGCCTGTGAACAAGGGCGTATTATCGTGTATTCGCCGAAGGTTTCAAATTTACGTCCGTTACCGCTATCGACTAGCGAGTATGTAGTTTTTCTTTTCATCGTCTATTTCTCTGTAGTTTTGCAGAAATGTTTCTGCCACCATATTACTATTACCAGTGATAGTGCTCCTAGGCATATCGCCATATCGGCGACGTTGAAGACAGGATAGCTATATCCCCATAATATGAAGTGGAACATGTCAACGACGTGGCCATATACGAAGAAGTCAACGACGTTGCCTATAGCGCCGGCGATGATTATTGTGAAAGGGACAAACCACGAAGATTCTTTGCGGTATAAAAAGACATACCATGTCATCATGACGATGGCGGTGATACGTATTATTATGAGAGGAAGCTGATATGATCCGAACATCCCCCACGCCGCTCCAGTATTAGTAGAATGATTTATAGCGAAGCTTATGCCATAGAAATTTTCGAAGACAGCGATGCCGCCATAAGGGAAAGCTCTTGTTGTCGCCAATGATATCATCGGTATTGTGGCGTCGACGAAAGCTTTAATGGCGGTATCGGCAACGACGATAGCGATGCCGATGATGAGAAGCTTTATTGCGATTCTAGCCTTCACAGAAGCCCCTTTTCCCTTTGTTCCTGAGCTTCGACGGTAGTGACAGCATAAGGTATAGCTTCTAGGCGCGCTAGAGGTATCGCTTTTCCTGTGATGTCGCACTTGCCATACGTCCCGTCTTCGATCTTACTAAGTGCGCGGTCTATCTGCTTGACGATTACTGTCTCTTTGCTCGAGAGTTCAAGGCTTATCGTCTTATCGAAGTCGTCAGTGCCTTCGTCAGCCTGATGCTGTGAATATCCCGATGACTCGTCGGGGGTCTTCACTTCTTCTGTAGTTCCTTTCAAGGACTTAAAGAGCTGCTCGCGCGTATCCTCTAAAATTTTCTTAAACTTCTCTATTCTTTTTTTCGATATTGCCACTGACGTTATTCCTCGGATTTAACTATATATATACTGTTTTATAATAACGTTATAATGATAGCATATCTCTGATCAATTATCAATGATCAATGATCAATAATCAATGATTCGGTGATGGTATCGAGTTCTTCGCGGAGAGTCTTGATATCGTTGTTATCGCCAAAGGTCGTGATGCCTTCTTTTTTCCATAGATCGAAGAGTTTTTTTTGCACGGCGACGCTTTCTGCTATCATCGTCTTAATTTTTTCTTTTATGGCATCTTCATCGAGGGAATATTTCTTCGCTATAGCAACCGCCCATAATATCACGGTTTCTTCTCTTTCGGGGTCTTCGATGGCAACATCGTTGTCCCACTTGTACCGTGCGATTTTCTCAATAATATCTTTTCTTTTTTGCAACATCGTACTTGCACCCATGATTGCGACCTATATTTCCTTTAGCGCCATAGAGTTGGGCAAGATGGCTCAGTGAACGACAAGCGAATAGTTGTAACTATTCGCGAGGAGTAAAATGAGTCAGGTTGCCTGACACTATGGATGCTATAGGAAATAGGACATTTTTTCTTTCTAAAAAGCGTCGGTAAAAATATAAACCCGTGAAGATAAGCATCTTAAACCTTTGCTATTTCTTATTGTTTTTATTTACCCATTTACTATTATATTTGGCTTCACCATATTTCTTTTTGCAGCAGCACATCTGCTTTGATTCTATCCTCGCGAATGTTTTAACATTCGCTCGTCTTTCATCTTCACACCTGTACCACTGCAAAAACCCTATGGTAAAGTATAGGTCGCAATCATGGGTTGTACTTATGGTGTCTTATATGATAGTGTATCATAAAAAAAATACCAAGGAGGTTTCTTATGTCTGCTAACAAAAAACATGGTTTCAACACTAACGCCGTTCATGGTGGTTACCATGCCGAGTTCGGCCCTGTAAACCCTCCTATCGAGGAATCTTCGACGTATGTCTTCAAAAATTGTGACGATGGCGCCGAGCGTTTCGCCAGCAAAGACAAAGACGGTATATATTCGCGCTTGAGTAATGGCACCGTCGTTGCTTTAGAGAAAAAGCTTGCCATTATGGAACACGGTTACGGTAGCATCGCCACCAGCTCAGGGATGTCAGCGATAAGCTCTGTACTGTTTCATTATCTCAGCGCAGGAAGCCATGCCATCTGCACAGCATCGGTATATGGGTGTTCGCGTGTCCTTCTTGAAAGCGATAATTTCTTCAAAAAGATGAACATAGAGACAACCTTCCTCGACACTTCTGTCGCTGAGAACGTTGCTGCTGCGATACGTCCGAATACCAAGATTATCTTTATAGAGACTCCGGCGAATCCTACATTATCGATAACGGACATTACCGCCATCGCTGCTATCGCCAAAGACGCAGGCATCCCTCTTGTTGTCGACAATACATTCTTATCACCATATCTTCAGAACCCTCTAGACCTTGGCGCCAACGTCGTTGTGCATTCTATGACGAAATCTATCGGAGGTCATGCTGATGCTGTAGGTGGTGTCATCATCCCCAAAGAAGCTGACGACTATTACAGCATAAGGAGCACCGTCATTATGTTAGGAGGAACATTACCACCACATGAGGCATCTCTTTTCAACAAAGGCCTCAAAACTCTCGCTATTCGCATGGACAAGATGCAAGAAAACACCATTGCCATAGCTCAATATCTCGAATCACACCCTAAGATTTCTTGGGTGACATACCCTGGGCTGAAAAGCCATCCGCAACATGCTCTTGTTTCAGAAGGCAAACAAATGAAAGGACCGGGATCTCTTATTTCTTTTGGCGTTGTCGGCGGTCTCCCCAAAGCAAAAGCTCTTCTCGACAACCTTAAGATTGCCATCCTTGCTGTTTCGTTGGGTGGCGTCGAGACGCTAATACAGCACCCTGCTTCTATGACACACGCAGGCATACCGCAAAAAGGCCGTGAAGCTGCTGGCATTAGCGAAGAACTTGTCCGCATATCTATCGGTATTGAAGATTTCGAGGACCTTAGGCTAGACTTCGAGCAGGCTTTTGAGAAGGTCTAAGCCCATGATGGCTTCGA
>JABHNK010000020.1 GCA_018694295.1 Waddliaceae bacterium | reverse complement strand
ATAGACCAACAAATTGTATTGTTCCTGTTCCGGCTGTTGTTTGGCTGAAGCCTGCGCACTGGAATGTCGACCAAGCCTTTACTGCTGCTGCATCATTAATCGTCACCAATCCAAGAGGCGTACCACTACCAACGGCTTGTGAGAAGGTAATGACACCTAATCCTGACGTCAATGTCAATGGTTGTGCTCCAATTAGAACCTGATCAAAGATGATATCTCCTGCGGTAGCTCCTGTCGTCATCGTCACGATACCTGTAGCAAGAGTTACCGGATCGTCAAAATTAATCGTCGCTCCTGCTCCTGCTGTTCCGCTTCCGTTCTTTGCTCCGCCTGCTGCTGTCAACGTATTGTTATTCAAGGTTGTTACATTATTAGTAGCAGTAGTTATCGTTATCCCTCCTGCTGCGCCGCCACTGCCGTCGCCACCGCTGGAATCTCCACCGGAAGTTGTGATGTCGCCTGTTATTCCTATCGTACCATTAGTGGTATCTATCGTTACTGCGCCGCCTGCCGATGCTGTGCCACCATTATTGTCTGCTCCTGTTGTTACAATGTTACCAGCAAGCGTTGCGATACTTGTACCTGAGACATTAATGTCTACAACACCGGAAGGTGTGCCGCTATTAGCTGCGGCGGTTGTGGTTATCGCTGCTGCGACGGTGACGGCACCGCTATGTGATAAAGTTACGTCGCCGCCGACAGTGGTAATGGCTCCTCCTGTGTTGTCGAATGTCGTTCCGTATGTAATAAAATTAGCATTATTTGTGATAATTGCTGCATTTATATCTATAGCGCCTCCTCCCACACCAACGGCTCCTAGCGTCAGGTAAGCACTGCCGGTCATCGTGATAGCGCCGTTGACGATGATAGATCCGGTATTTGTCAGTATCTCTAGCGGAAATCCATGAGTAATCTCTCCTATTGTTATGTCTCCTGTTCCATCGTTACGACCGATGATATTATACTTCCCTTGCATATAACCCAGTTCATTCGTATTGAAGTTAAAGGGTTCGGCACCACCAGAGTTAATACCAATATCATCGGTTGCATCGACAGGCTTCATAGTAAACGTTCCTGCCGTTGCGATCACAGCAGCCTTAAGATCAACCATATTTGCTGTAAATGTTATATCGCCACTAACTACTGTTACCGGAAAACCTATACCTATATCAAGAGTTCCTCCTCCGGGGAAGTTTGTTATCGTAAGATTTCCCGAATTTAAATTAATTTCGGCGTCGATATGAAATTCTGCGTCAACGTCAGCGCCGCTATTAAGGAGTGTTAAACTTGCTGCTCCAGTGAAATTAATTTCTTCGTTTATTTGGATTTCACCTTCACCGCCTGCTGTCATTGTAAGATCGTTATTACCAGCATATGTCAGTGGTGTGCTAAGAGTTATGTCGCCTGAGGCTTCAAGATAAACAGGCCCATCGCCCAGATGACTTAATAATATATCTACACCCATATTTACTGGGGAATCAAGTTGTTCCCAAACCCCAGTGTAGTCACCATCCCACAACCAGGTAAAAGGATTCGCTGCGCCACCAGCAATAATAGTGAGCAAATCAGGGTCGATTAGCAGCGTTCCTGCAAGGCCATTAGGGGCGCTTCTATTTGCCCTGCCGTCGACCATTACGCTTTTAACACCTGACACTTCAACGAAGCCACCGTCACCTGACTCACTTCCGCCTTTAACTTCTATTGTTGCGTCGTCCCAAAAAATTGCGGTATCCTCAGAAAAGATTATTACTTCTCCGCCGTTGCCATTAGCTCCTGGATTTGCCGTTGTTAGGCTTCCTGGTGCAAAGACTATCAACTTCGAAGCATATACATCGATATCACCGCCGTCGCTATTGGTAGCATCGGCATGCATTGTTCCGAGATGTCCTACCTTAGCGGCATTTATTTCTATCTTTCCACTTGCAGAACTTTCGCCGACGCCGTTTGCTGAAATCACTGCATCGGTGTTGTTGTATGCTACCTGTGTAGCTTGTATCAGCACGCCTCCGGCGGCGTTGCCTTCGCTGCCGTCGGCGGTGATTGTGCCGTCGTTTATAATTAGGCCGCTTGATGCTACTAGCGATGTCGTGCCATCGGCTTCTTCCACGCAACCCTCTTCTATAAGAGTGTCGAAGTTAACAACTTGGGTTATTATGTCGGTGATGCTATCGGTAGGGATAAGGACGGTTCCTGGTGTAGAGCCTTCTGGTGGTGTTGTTATCTCGAAGTTTATGAGGTTTCTGCCGTCGAAATTTATGGTGAACTCTTCTGCTGCGCCGACCGCTACTTTTCCGAGGTTTGCGACGATGAGGCCTTCGTTTGATACGAGTGGTGCTGCAAGGACGGCGTAGCCGTTGTCTGATATTGTTATCTCGCCTTCGTTGATGATATATGCTAGTTCTTTATATTGGTCTTGGGAGAATTCGTAGTTACCTTCGAGGAAGTCTTCGTCTGTGATGTTCAGTGTCGTTGCGAGGAGTCCTGCGGTGTTGACGTGTGAGTTTGGGCCGAAGAGGATTCCGTTTGGGTTCATTATGAAGATCTGCCCATTAGCAGTGATGTCGCCCATTATTTCTGAAGGGTTGGCTCCTGAAATTTTGTTTAGGGCTATGGCGTCGGCGTTGGGCTGTATATATTGTACGAGTTCATCGGCGGCGATGGAGTAGTCTTGCCAGTCGATTATTGCTTTATCGACAGATTGGTCGATAGTCATGGTGGTGCCGACTTGTGCTATGGCGATCTGTTCTGCGTCGAAGGTAGCTTCTTGAGGTATAGCCATAACGTCTGTGGGGAGAAAAAGCATCCATCCCATCGTAAGAATTGCAATGATCGTTGTCAGTTTTCTCGGAAACATTCTCGTTGTATACCTTTCTCGATATTTTCCTGTTCCTTCATAGATACAACATCTATGGAATCCTTGTCAATTAAATCCTATAGTAATTTCTATAGCATCCCCTATTAACACGCGCATTGCGCGCGCGTTAACACGCGTAGGGCACGCGCGACTCAGTGACCAGTGACCAGTGACCAGTTATCAGTTATCAGTTATCAGTTATCAGTTATCAATTATCAGTATTATGAAGGATTTTCGAAATAGGATTTACTACCGCGGAGATTTTACATTGTTCATTGTTCATTGTTCATTGATCATTGAATAATCCTATCGCCTTTCTTTGCTGAGGGCATAGCGTAAGCGAGCTCCATTCGAAATTGGGGCTGGTGAGTGCCTGTGAGCGCATTATATATTCTGGGGCGAACGTCCTCGACTCATAAAGTCGTCGATACCGATGGCAATGCGTGGGTGTTGTAATAGCAGTCGACAGAGGTGCCTACGCCGCTTTTCTCTGTGAAAACCCTATGACAAAAGTTAAGTGGCAATCACAGGCTTAAGGATATCGTGGACATATTCTGCGCGTTTTGTGTCGAGGTCTTTGACATCAATTTTGCCATTATAATGTCGGTGTAGGTGTGCTCTTCTGCTGCAGAAAAGCGCATCGTTTATCGTGGCGTTATCGATACCCTCTATCCATCCTAATGCTACGCCGAGCTTTACGAGGCTCAAGAGGCTAAGTGTTTCTGTTGTATGCATTTGGCACGAATGTTTCATTATCCCTAGCGCCCGTGATATCTTGTCTTTTAGGGCGGCATTATCGTCTTTTTTTACGGCGGTTCTGACGTCTTTTTCTGCGACTTCTACTTTCATAACAAAGCGCTGTATTGTGCTGATGATATTTTCTTCGGTAACGCCGAGATTTTTCTTGTTATGGATTTTCACGATATCGCCTGTGAGGGGCTTGTCAAGGCCTCCCTGAATGCCTTCTATGATGATATCTTCGTTGTCTTCTCTTTTGCAGAACCCCTCGAAAGACCCGGTATTTATTAGTGCAGGAATATGGAGATATGAATATACTTTCAGGCCCACACCGCACTGTGAGGCATCAGCGGTAAGGAACCCGAATTTCTCTGTGAAAGCATATTTAACCTTTTCGCCGACGGCGGATTCTATGGCAACAAGCCTGTTGAGTGCCTCTCCGAGGTCTCTGGTGCTGTCGAGAAGGCTCATCTGCAGATGATTTCTCATGTTTATCGTCGCCAAAAACGATGCCGTATTGTCGATGACAAATCCTTCGCCTATGTTCATCCTATTAAAGCTTTCTGCCGACATATAATGCTCGTAAAGGTATTCTTTCTGCAGTGGCGCCAGCTCTTCGGCGCCGAGAAAAAGTCCCCCTTTCAAAAGATTTTCGTCAGCGAAAGCTTTACCAAGAAGGCTTACTATCTGCTGAAGGCTTTTGCCGTCAAGCTTCCCCGGAAACATATGCCCTTCGATATTTCTGTATAGCTTAAGTGTCGATGCTAGCCATATATCGTTGTCATTCTTACCAAAGGCGTTGTTGTTTTTAAGGACGTCGTACATATTTATACCCGTGATTGCGACCTATCTTTTCTTTAGCGCCATAGAGTTAAGTAAGGTGGCTCAGTGCACGACAAGCGAATAGTTGTAACTATTCGCGAGGAGTAAAATGAGCCAGATTGCCTGACACTATGGATGCTATAGAAAACAAAGTCTTTTTTCTTTTTTAAAAGCTCTAACAAGGCTTTTTAGCTACTTAAAGATAAACACCTTAAGTCTTTGCTATTCCTTGTTGTTTTTATTTACCCGTTTGCTATATATTTGGCTTCACCATATCTCTTTTTGCAGCAGCACATCTACTTTGCTTCTATCCTCGCGAATGTTTTAACATTCGCTCGTCTTTCATCTTCGTATCTGTACCACTGCAAAAATTCTATGGTAAAGGATAGATCGCAATCACGGGTTATATCCCCTTGTCCTTTATAGTTTTACTGCGAGCCTTGACCTTACTTTTTTTTAGAAGATGTGAGGCGTCGGCATTAGGATCTTCTTCCTTTTTCTTTTTAACGACTTCTATCTGATCGCGTATCCATGCCGCCTGCTCGTAGTCTTCACGCCCCAAAGTTTCTTCTAATGCTTCGTTTAGAGCTACTAGGGTCATAAGGGGCTTCATCTTATCCGTCTTTCCTAGCGCGCGGCCGATATGTGTCATCATAGTTTTGTGTATAGTTTTTCCCTTCGGAGAAGCCGCCGCAATAATGATGTCGCCGAAGATATCATAACACCCTGCACACCCTAGCGGGCTTCCACAGCGCACCTCTTCTAGCGTCGTACCGCAAGCCCCGCAACATAGCTCTGCCTGTGCGCCTTCTTTATCTGTCGACGCTACAGTGATGACAGCGTCGAGGTTTTTGTGCTGCAAAGAAGGACACGACTCACACATCGCAACACGATGTATTTTGTCTCCGACAACCTGCGTATAGAAAACTTTATGCGGTTTGTTGCATCCTGAACATTCTAATGGGCGTTCGACATTCATAGACATCCCCTATAGTTAATAGATAGCTGAATTTATACCCAAAAACAACAATAGATGTAAAGAAAGGTCTAATGTCAAGGTCTCCGCGACCTTGACAATCCGCGACAAAGGGCAACGCCCTTTGTAAACCCACGACAAAGCAAAAAAAACACAAGCGATACTCTTGCGTTTTTTGCTTTGCCTCTGCCGTCATCACCATCGCTACGCGATGGCGATGAGATATAGGAGCATGTTTCGTGCCTCGTTGAGACGCTTTATGACTGGCGCCCTTCGCAAGCGGATCCCGCCATCGGCTGGACAAAAAGTTGCGCTTAGTGCTTATGAGGTGATGCGATTATGAAATTTAAAAGAAGTAGGAAGTAGGAAGTAGGAAGTAAGAAGTAAGAAGTAAGAAGTAAGAAGTGGGAAGTGGGAAGTGGGAAGTGGGAAGTGGGAAGTGGGATCGAGAAAATATGGCAAAAAAAAGTATGAGTCCTGATGGGCTCGAACCATCGACCCCCTCCTTAAAAGGGAGGTGCTCTAACCAACTGAGCTAAGGACCCATACTAAATGTCTTCGTTGTTGACCCCAAGGGGATTCGAACCCCTGTTATCGGAATGAAAATCCGGCGTCCTAGGCCAGGCTAGACGATGGGGCCGAGAAACTTCAACGAAGAAAGACTATTCTATCTTTATTTCGCTTTTTTCTCAAGTTCTATATTTCCAAAACCTCTTTTTCTTTGTCGGCGATGATTGTGTCTATCGTCTTACAATATTTATCTGTAAGGTCTTGCACCTCTTTTTCGTGTGTACGCTCCATATCTTCGGAGATATCACCGTCAGCTTTATGTTTTCTTAGGAAGTCGTTACATTCTCGTCGTACATTTCTTATGCTGAGCTTCCCCTCTTCGCCTTTCTTTTTGCACTGTTTTACCATCTCTTTACGGACATTTTCATCCATAGCGGGGACGCTGATACGTATAAGGTTTCCTTCGGTAACGATCTGGAATCCCAAGTTTTCTGCTTCTATTTGTTTCCCTATAGCGCCAGTATTTCCCTGGTCGAACGGTGTGATGAGAAGCTGCCGAGATTCTGGCGAAGATATTGTAGCAACGTCGCGAAGGCGCATCTTCGTGCCATAAACTTCTACCATGACACTATCGAGCATCGCTGGGTTCGCCCTTCCTGTCCTTATGTTGTTAAGCTCTACTTTAAGATGTTCGACGGCATCTTCCATCTTTTTTTCTGCTGTTTCTACTATCTCTGCCATAATTATTCTCCTTATTATTCTCCTTTAACTATTGTTCCTAATGAAAAATTCTCTATCATAGCGACAATACCATTATCTTCGAATATATCACATACAAATATAGGGATCTTGTTCTCCATACAAAGCGTGAAAGCTGTAAGATCCATTATCTTTAATTTTTCTTCTATCGCCTGTGAATACGTCAAAGTTTCATATTTCACAGCGTCGTCATATTTATTGGGATCTTTGTCGTATATACCGTCGACTTTCGTCGCTTTGATAAGAAGCTGTGCCTCTATCTCTCCGGCGCGCAGCGCTGCAGCGGTATCTGTTGTGAAGAATGGGTTGCCGGTACCTCCTACGAAGATAACGATACGTCTTGCTTCGAGGTGTTGTATTGCTTTTTCTCTGATGAATGGTTCTACAGCTTTGGGGCATTCTAGAGCGCTCATAACACGCACCTCACACCCTTTTTCTTCTAGGGAGTGTTTCAGAAGTAGTCCGTTTATTATTGTGGCGAGCATGCCGATGTTATCTGCTGCAGATTGGTTCATTCCCTGCAGTGACACTCCGGTACTTCCGCGGAAGAAGTTCCCTCCTCCAACGACTATAGCGACTTCTTTTCCGCTATCGTGGAGTTCTTTTATGGAGTGTGCTACGGCGTTACAGACGTCGATATCGACGCCGGAATCCTTAGAACCTACAAGGGCTTCGCCCGATACTTTGAGCAAAACCCTTTTATATTCGTGATCTTTTCCCATCGTTCTCCTCAGGGATGTTGGTTATCGAATTATCCAATAGACCAGCGGATGAAACGTGTTACTGTTAACGGTTTCTCTATCTCTTTGCCATGTTTTTCAACGTATTTGGCGACGGTGAAGTCACCATCTTTGATAAACTGCTGGTTCATCAGACAAACACGATTATAGAACGCCTTCAATTTGCCCTCAACAATTTTCTCTATTATATTTTCCGGCTTATTCTTCACTTGTCCGCGGGCGATGTCTTCTTCATGGCTTTTCACGTCTTCTGGGATGTCTACAACAGCGAGGTAGTCAGGGGCTTCGGCGGCGACCTGCATAGCGAGGTCTTTTGCGAGGCCTTGTTCTTCTGCGGCGCCTTCGATTTCTACTATGGCGACGATTTTACCACGCATATGCGAATACACCCCTACTGAAGCTTCGGGTTTTTTCTCTAATATCGTAAATCTCTTGATCTTGATATTCTCGCCGATGCTTTGTACTATAGAAGCTCTGTATTCTTCTATTGTCATAGAAGAGTCTTGCGAATATTTTTGTGTAGCAAAAACTTCGAGATCTGCTGGGCGCGTCGATGCTATCTCTGCAGCGATGTTGCTAAGGAAATCTTTGAAGTTATCGTTTTTTGTTACGAAGTCAGTCTCTGCGTTGATCTCTACGAGAACGACGGCATCGTCATTTTCTGCTATTCCGATGAGTCCTTCTTTAGCTTCGCGTCCTTCTTTTTTAATTGCTGTCGCCATACCGGCCTTGCGGAGATATGCTATAGCGGCTTCCATGCTACCATCGGAATCTTTTAATGCTTCTTTGCATTTACTCATTCCTACACCGCTACGGTGTCGTAGCTCTTTAACCATTTGTGCTGTAATTTCTACCATTGATTCTTACTCCGCTTTTTCTTCTGTTTTAGTTTCTTCCTTAGGAAGCACTTCTTCTGCTAGAGGTTTTTCTTCTACAGGAAGTTTCTCTTCCTCTGCTGGTTTTTCAGCGGGAGGTTTTTCTGGGAGTTCTTCTGGAAGTTTCTTTGATTCTGCAGTGTTTTCTTCGTCGCCTTTCATTGAGGCGGCGTTAATTTCATCTTTTTTCTCTGTTACTGCATCTGCCAAGGTCTTTATTACGAGTCTTACGCTTTTTAGTGCGTCGTCGTTTCCTGCGATGACATATTTTACAGGGTCGGGGTTACAGTTGGTGTCGATGAACGCCATTACAGGGATTCCTAGCTTATTGGCTTCGGCGACGGCGATGTGTTCACATCCTGGGTCGACGACGATAAGGAGTCCTGGCATCCTCTTCATTTCTCTGATACCTGAGAGGTTTCTGTTGAGTTTTTGCTGATGTTTTGCTAACAACGACAATTCTTTTTTCTTAAGCCCGCTTTCGTCGCCGGCTTCGAGTTGTTCTTCAATAGTCTCTAGTTTTTTTATCGACTGTCGTATTGTTTTAAGATTTGTCAGCATTCCACCGAGCCATCTTTCGCAGACGTAATATTCGTCACATTCTTCGGCGCATTCGCGGACGACTTTTTTCGCTTGTTTTTTCGTCCCTACGAAGAGTATAGATTTCTTCTGTGCGACGACATCTTTTACTACATCGACGGCGGTACGTATCTGCTGAAGGGTCTTCGCTAGGTCTATGATATATAGCCCGTTGCGCTCTTCTAAGATATATGGTTTCATCTTAGGGTTCCATCGGCGCTTTTGGTGTCCGAAGTGTGTTCCTGCTTCTAGTAATTCCTTTATTGTTACATGTGCCAAGCCTTGTTCCTCCTTGTTTTTATCGGCATCCCATCTTTGCGATGAGATTTCGGTCTTGGTTAATCGTTGAATATCTGTATTTTTGCGAATTTCCCCACAAAAAGCGCCTGATCAGAATCGAACTGACACACGTAGCTTGGAAGGCTACTGTTCTACCATTGAACTACAGGCGCGTAAAAACCATATTATTATGCTTCAATCCCATCTTTTTTTCAAGGAGTTTTATAACATTTACAAGAAAAAGGCTGCCTTTTATAGTCCTAGTATCTTGACATTACATTATTTTTTATGAAAAAAAAACGAAGAACCTTAAAAAAGCCCTCTATTCTTTCTATTCCTGCCAAGGCGAACCGTGCTTTGAATGTAGTCCTTATCATCATGGTTGTAATCGTCTTCCGTGTATGGCATCTTGCTGTCATCCAGCATGACACTCGTGTAGAATCGGCGCGCAAGCCACAGCGCCGTACTATCATCGAGCGTGCCGAGCGTGGAACCATCCGCGACAGGTTCAATATTCCTCTTGCCATCAACAAGATGCAATACAATGCTGCCATTTTTTATTCGCAGATCCGCGAGATTCCCCGTATTACTAGGAAACGCGATACTGAAGGCACGACGGTTAAGTGTTATGCCCGCAAGGAGCATATTACTTCTCTTGCTGTTATTCTTGCTGAGGAGCTCGACCTTGACGAGCATCGCGTCGAAGATCTCATACATTCCAAGGCGGCGCTATTGCCTAACGTCCCTTTTGTGATAAAAGAAGACATCACCGAGGAGCAGTATTTTCGTCTTAAGATGCTCGAGAAGAGCTGGGCTGGCCTTCATGCCGAGCGTGTTCCCAAGCGTTGGTATCCTGGTGGGCGTTCAGCTTCTGACGTCATAGGCTATATGGGTGCGATAAGCCGCGAGGAGTATAATGATGTCGTTGCCGAGATAAAAGACCTTGAGGGGTATATCGCCGACGAGGACAACGGCCTTGAGTCTATACTTCCCAAAAATCTTTCATCGTCGGAGGAAGTACGTCATCGTCTTAAGACTCTTGAGGAGCGGGCATATACTATCAACGACTATGTTGGGAAGTCTGGCGTCGAGAGCGTTTACGACGAGAATCTTCGTGGTTTCCGTGGCAAGAAGACGTTCTATTCCGACGCTCGCGGAACATTTCTTCGTGAGCTTCCCGGCTCTCGCGACCCTATTCCTGGGCAGCGTCTTGTCCTTACTATATCTTCCGAGCTTCAGGAGTATGCCGAGGAGCTTCTTGCCCATAATGAGAAGATCCGCGAAGGCAAGAGCATCTACTATGACGTCTTTGAGGGGACGCACAAGAATCTCGATCAGCCGTGGATAAAAGGCGGTGCTATCATCGCCATGGACCCCAACAATGGCGAGATTTTAGCTCTTGCTTCATTTCCGCGTTACGACCCCAACGATTTCATCCCTACTGGCGACATTATCGACGCCAAGAAAAAAAGGTCTAACGTATATCGATGGCTTGAGAGCGAGCGTCACATCTCCGAGGTTTGGAATAGGAAATCCCCTCTTGAGAGGGAGGCGTTCAATGTTACCAAGGGTGTTATCGAAGAGGAGCGCCTTGACCTTTCGTGGGGTAGTTATATTGCGCAGATTCTTCCCGAGAAGAACAAAGCACGCAAGGCGATAGAAAACAAGGGCTCTCTCAACAATGCCATCGCGTTGCAGCGTGCTTTCAAAGCCCTGATGGCTCTCGCCGACCATGACAATGCCATCGACGTTATGAATGCATTATACAGTGGCGGAGGATATGTTGCATATTGCGATACCATGCCGTCTTCCGACAAAGAGGCTATTATTTCTCGTTTCAATGCCAATGGCGGCGCTCTTCGTGAAATCCGCAACACTTTAGACCCTATTTTTCGCGACCTGCGCCACAACTACGACAAGCTCCTTGTCCTTGACTTATTTTCTCTTGCTTCTAGCGAAGAATTTTTCTCTCACGACCTTCTCGACGTTGTCGGCGGGCAAAGTATCGAGGAATACCGTGATATTTCGACGAAGATGCTTGTCATCGAAGATGTCGTCCATGCTATGACGAAAGACCTTTTCCATTCTCTTGATTTCATTCCGTGGCTTGCTGAGAACAAGAAAGCCTTCCTTAAGGGCAAGCGCCGTGAGGAGAAGGCGGCGAAGCGGTACAACCGTCCGTACCTCGATCTTCTTGACAAGCAAGAGCGCAGTATGTTCGTAGATTTCTGGCAGAAGCATCGCTGGGATCTTATAGCTGCTTTCGTCGTCGGCGATAGTGATATCGACATTCCTGACGACATCGTTGCATACGCCAACAATTTTCTTTCTTGGGAAGAAGAGCTCCGTGGTGGTGCTCATCGTGCTGCTGTGTGGCACGATGCCTATGCTACGATAAAGGAGAGGCTTTCGTCATTAACGACACCGCTGGCGTTGGAATATCTCAAAGGCATAAGAAGCTACGAAGACCTGTCGCGCCCTTTATATGGGAAATATCCTCACCTTCGTCATGTTAAAGGGGTACAGCTTGAGAAACATCTAGCAGCGGCATTTTACCCTATATACGGCTTCGGATATGGAAGATCTCGGGCGTTTCGCGAGGCCGCACCTCAAGGGTCTATCTTCAAAATCATAACGGCATATGCTGCATTGAACCATCGTTATAAGCAGCTAGGTCCTGGATGTTCTAAAGGGGCTCTTAACCCTCTTGTCATCATCGATAACCCACACCTCCAGGAGGGGTCCAGCAACAAGTGGAACGTCGGATATACAGCTTCGTGGAAGCCTATCGACCAGCGGTATAAGGGAGGTCGCCTTCTTCGCAGTGCTCGCCGCAACATTGGCAAGATCGACATATATTCTGCTCTGGAGACATCTAGTAACCTATATTTTTCTTTGCTTGCTGGCGATGTTCTTGAAGACCCCGAAGACCTCAACAGAGCTGCTATGATGCTCTCATACGGCTCCCGCACTGGACTAGACCTTCCTGGGGAGATTTCCGGAAGCCTTCCTAATGACCTCTCGACCAACAAGACAGGTCTGTATGCTCATGCCATCGGTCAGCATTCTCTAGTGGCAACACCTTTACAGACTGCTGTCATGCTATCCGCTATCGCCAATGGCGGCAATGTCGTTAAGCCTAAGGTTCTGAAGCTTCTCGCCGGAAAAGAGCCTTTATGCTGTAATGTCAGTGCCTTCGACGACGACAATCCATATCGTGAAAGCCTCGATCTTGCTGGCGCCAACTCACCATTATTTTCTGGTGGCAATGATAGCGAGCAAAAAAGTCTAATACATTATTTTGACAAAGAGGTCGTCAGGGAGACCCCCCTCCCAAAACATGTTCGCGACATCCTTCTTGACGCCACCAACAGAGTCCTTACAAGCCCTCAGGGGTGTGCTAGCACGAATAGAATCAGAAATTACTATGACGACCGTGATGCGATAAAAGCTTTAAATTCTTTGAAGAAAAATATGTGCGGAAAAACAAGTTCTGCCGAAAAGGTCGAGAGCGTCACTCTCGACATCGAAACGGGGACGCATGTATACAAACACTTGTGGTTTGGTGGTACTTCTTTCGACGCTAAAACTTCTCACGAGGGCGAAGGTGCGACTGTATTTTTCGACGAATACGGGAAGCCTGAGATCGTCGTCGTCGTATACCTTCGCTTCGGCGATTTCGGCCGCGAGGCAGCACCTCCTGCTGCTCAGATGATAAAAAAATGGCGTGAAATAAAATCGCGGACTCCGGTCGGATGAATAACTGACCTTACGCGATAGCCATTATTAAGAAGAAATTTCGAAATAGGATTTTTCACCACAGAGCCACAGAGAACACAGAGAAGAAAAGAACATGGCTGGGGGATTCCCCCAGACCCCCTTTTTCATTGAACAATGAATAAACCCGGACACGGCAGTGCCCCCTATCGCCGTTGTCGTAAAAATAAGGTTGCATCTTTACGCTTGCTATAGGAAAAACAAAGAAAGGAAGTACAATCAACGACAATGGCGACAGCTGTGCGTCCGCTGCGCGCGCTCTGCGTGCTCTGTGTCTCTGTGTCTCTGTGGTGAAAAAATGAGGCTTGTTACTTTTTATTGCAGGGGGGGGAGCACGCTGACGTGTGTGAGAGCTTCGAGGTTTTCGACGGTTGGGATAGCTTCGAAGTCGTAGCCATAGCTTCCTTCTTTTAGTGCGAAGAGTTTTGTCACTGTCGCGACGCGCAGTCCTTGTGGGAAGACGCCGTCCATCCCTGTTGTTATTAGGATATCGCCATTTCGTACAAGCTGCACGGCATCGCCGTCTTTCTTATCTAAGGGTTTCCCTGTGAGTAGATCTCTGGCGTCACCTTCTTTATCGGCATAATCGTAGTTAAACCCTGTACCTTTTAATATTCTCCCTCCCGACTTCCACAGTGGCGCGCTACTTCCTGAAAGAGTGCCTTTTGCAAGACGCCATTCTTCGCTTTGTTTTGAAAGCATCATCTCCCATTCTTCGAGGTATCGCTTTAAAAACCCTACGTTTTCTTCGTCAGGCATAAGACCTTGCAGCCCATCGTCGAGGAACTTCCTTATCGACGATATCTTCTCTTTTATTAGGTGTGCCTGCTGCTGTCCTCGTGTTGTTCTAACTGAGGGGTTAAGCCCTGAGTCGGTGATAAGTCGTATGCGGCACTGTTTTTTTCCTACGCAGTCGACGACGCCGACGAGGTCTGTTCCTACGACGACTGGGCTATCTTTAGCGACGACGATGCTTCCAATAGTTTTATTGTTATCGGTGCCGACGTTCAGCCATAGCGAGCTGCTCCATGATGCCGGGTCGCGGTATATAACTTTCGCTGGAATAGAAACTGTTATGCCAAGATCTTTTACGCTATCGGGATGATATATTAAGCGTTGTTCGTCGGCGAGGATGTCTCTCATAACGTTTAGATCGTCATGAAGATGTAGATTTTCTAGCGTCAGCTTTTCTTTTTCAGCATTTAGAACTACAACTTTCGACTTAGCAGAAAACGATATAGACGAAAAGGGCTTGGCAATAGCATGTGTGACGGCCTGTACGCCTTCCCATAAAGGCCTAGTCATGCTGACGATGCCACCTCGGAACCTTTCCGATGAGCCGACGGGAATACTTAATGCCACTACGATGACAGAGGTCATGATAATATAAGGAAGATGTTTTATTTTTTTCATCCTTATAGTGCCTCCAAGATAGCCTCTACGACATATTCCATGTTATTCTCCGTAAGCCCAGCGACGTTAATTCTACCGTTATCGGGGAAGTATATGCCATGTTTTTCTTTTAGCGGTCCTGCGCTTTTTTCGTTTAAAAACCCGAAAGAGAACATTCCCTTCTGATTCTTCATGAAATCGATGTCGATATCAGCTTTCTTGTCTTCGAGGCCTTTGATCAGCGCTTCTCTCATAGCTTTTATGCGGTGTCGTATCTCTGAAAGCTCTTTTTCCCATTGTGTCTTTAGTGTGTCATCGCCAAGGACTTCTGCAACGAGCGCTGCGCCATGCCGTGGCGGGTTGGAATAGCTTGGGCGTATTATCTTTTTGATGTTAGTTCCGACGTTTTCCGCTATAGTTTTATTGTGGCATACCACCGAAAGCATGCCGACGCGCTCGCCATAAAGACCGAAGTTTTTGGAGTTGGAACTTGCGACAAGCATTTCGTGGCCTTCTTCGACGAAATGCCTTACTGCCCAGGCGTCTTCTTCTATTCCTTCTCCAAAACCCTGGTATGCGAAGTCGAAGAACGGTATGATCTTATGTTTTTTCATCAATGCCGATAGCTCTTTCCATTCTTCTTTCGAAGGGTCTGTGCCGGTGGGGTTGTGGCAGCACGCATGTAAAATGACGATGCTTCCTTCTTCCATAGCTGTAATGGAAGAACAAAGTCCTGAAAAATCTAAATCTCGACTTTCAGCATCCCAATATGGATATGTTTGGACGTCCATGCCACAGCGCGTGAAGACGGCGCGATGATTTATCCATGTTTTATCAGGGATAAAGGCTTTTTTGCCGACATGTTGAGCGAGAAATTCTCCACCGACGCGCAATGCTCCTGTCCCTCCTAGTGCTTGCGCCGAAGATATACGTCCTTCTGCCAGCGCTACCGTTTTCTCTCCGAAGACGAGCTTCTGTGAAAGCGTTATAAAGTCTTTATTACCATCGAGAGGAAGATATGTCCTTTCGTATGCGATACGCTGCTCTGCCGTCGCTATGCTAGGAAATTCGTATAGATTCTGCTCTTCGTCGCAATATATTCCGATGCCAAGGTTTACCTTGCCATGGCGACCATCGTCGATGAATTCCTTTGTAAGGGCGAATATAGGATCGGCTGGTTTTTGTTGTATATCAGCAAAAAATGCCATGTTTATTCACTCCATATTATTTGTCTATACAAGATTCTTTGATATATCACCCTATTGTGTCAACCTAAAACCTATGATTTACGATATGTCGTACCGGCAGAATCCTCTTGCGATAAAAGCATAGTACACGATATCATTTTCCTATCGCTTTTATGGGGCGTTAGCTCAATTGGTAGAGCGCAACAATGGCATTGTTGAGGTCAGCGGTTCGATTCCGCTACGCTCCATATCATACATTTTTTTGGCACGGTTCAAAACATGCCATTTTGGAGTAACAGTTGATTCTACCATAGAGATCATAAATAGCGGATAGAAGAATTTCGAAATAGGATTTTCTACCACAGAGGCACGGAGGACACAGAGAAAGAAAACGCTCTGGCTGGGGGATGCTCCCCCAAAACCCCAAAAGAAAATCCTCGGGGTTCTAGGGGTGAAACCCCTAGCCCGCCCCATTTCTCTCTGTGTTCTCTGTGTTCTCTGTGGTGAAAAATCCTAATCCTAAATCCGAACTTTTTAGGAAGCTTAGCTCTTGTAGGTTCAATCATCTGTTACCCCTCTTTGAACCATGCCATTTCTTTCTTATTTTTTTCAAAAATCCAAGAGTGGTATAAAACAGGATTCCTTTTCGCTACCTTCTTCCGCACCCTCGTCCAAGATGACGATATGAGTACTTCTTCAAAATCATCATAAGCATTGAAAGCTTCGATATCTGATATTGTTTTGTCGATATTTATATTTACGGGTTTGCTCTCATAAAAAACAGGCTCATAGAGATCGGTCTCTTCATCTTCGTGTTTTTCTGAAGCGTCGACTGCTGAAAGTGGCTTCGTTTTTATTTGAGCATCTACGAGTTCATCTTCAGCATCTTTTTCTTTACCATCCTTTTTCCAGGATTCTAAGAATGCCACGAGTTTTTCTTTAACATTAAATTCTTTATATTTTTTCGCCCAGGAATCTAATAGTGTCGCGAAGAGCTCTTTGGCTTTAAATTCTTCGAGCTTTTCTTTAGAGTTGAATTCTTCAAACTTTGTTATAAAAGCATCCCTTTGTATTGGCGCAATTTCTTCTTCGGCGTTGATATCACCGTGATCTTTTTTCCAAGAGTCCGAAAGTGCCGCAAGCCAGCCATCAGGAGATTCCTCTTTGTCATCTTTTGTCCAAGATTCAAAGAGCGATGCGATCTTTTCTTTAGCATTGAGATCTTCATACTTTTTTGCCAAGGAATCTAATAGTGTTGCGAAGCGTTCTTTGGCTTTAAGCTCTCCAAACTTTTCTACAACCGCATCCCATTGGAATGGCATGGTGTATTCTTCGGCGTTGATATCACCGTGATCTTTTTTCCAAGAGTCCGATAGCGCTGCAAGCCAGCCGTCAGGAGATACTTCTTTGTCATCTTTTGTCCAAGAGTCAAAGAGTGATGCGATCTTTTCTTTAGCATTGAGATCTTCATACTTTTTTGCCACGGAATCTAATAGTGTAGCGAAGCGTTCTTTGGCCTTAAGCGCTTCGAGTTTTTCTACAACCGCATCCCATTGGAATGGCATGGTGTATTCTTCGGCGTTGATATCACCATGATCTTTTTTCCAAGAGTCCGAGAGTGCCGCAAGCCAGCCGTCAGGAGATTCCTCTTTGTCATCTTTGGTCCAAGAGTCAAAGAGCGCGACGAGTCGTCCTTTAGCATTGATATCTTCATACTTTCTTGCCACGGAATCTAATAGTGTAGCGAAGCATTCTTTGGCCTTAAGCGCTTCGAGTTTTTCTACAACAACATCCCATTGGAGTGGTATGGCATCTTCTTCGGCGTTAATATCTCCATGATCTTTTTTCCAAGAGTCCGCTAGTGCCGCAAGCCAACCGTCAGGAGATTCTTCTTTGTCATCTTTTGTCCAAGAGTCAAAGAGCGATGCGATCTTTTCTTTAGCATTGATATCTTCATATTTTCTTACTAAGTAATCTAATAGTGTCGCGAAGCGTTCTTTGGCTTTAAGCTCTTCGAATTTTTCTACAACAGTGTCCCATTGGAATGGTATGGTGTTTTCTTCGGCGTTGATATCACCGTGATCTTTTTTCCAAGAGTCCGAAAGTGCCGCAAGCCAGCCATCAGGAGATTCCTCTTTGTCATCTTTGGTCCAAGAGTCAAAGAGCTCTACAATCTTTCCTTTAGCATTAATTTCTTCGTTATCTTTTGTCCAAGAGTCAAAGAACGCAGCGAAGCGTTCTTTAGCTTTAAGCTCTCCGAGCTTTTCTATAACAACATCCCATTGGAATGGTATGGCGTCTTCTTCGGCGTTGATATCACCGTGATCTTTTTTCCAAGAGTCCGAAAGTGCCGCAAGCCAGCCATCAGGAGATTCCTCTTTGTCATCTTT
>JABHNK010000019.1 GCA_018694295.1 Waddliaceae bacterium | reverse complement strand
TGCATAGTTTGAAACAGACTTTTGCTCTTTTATTTTAATACGACCAATATGACCTTGTTCATATAAAATCCCAAGGCTATTCATTGCTTCTGGGATACCTTTTGCGGCAGCGGCTCTAAACAACTTGGCAGCTTCTGCATAATTTGGAACAGGATCTTGACCTTCTATTTCAATAAGACCAATATGACCTTTTTTATATAAACACCCAAGGTTATTCATTGCTTCTGGGATACCTTTTGCGGCAGCGGCTCTAAACAACCTGGCAGCTTCTGCATAGTCTGGAACAGGATCTTGCCCTTCTCTTTCAATAAGACCAATATGACCTTTTTTATATAAACACCCAAGGTTATTCATTGCTTCTGGAAAATCTTCTGCGGCGGCGACCTCATACAGCCTGGCAGCTTCTGCATAATCTGGAACAGACTCTTGCCCTTTTATTTCGATACGACCAATACGACCTTTATTATATAAAAGTCCAAGGTTGTACATTGCTATGGAGTAACCTGCTTCGCCGGCTTTTCTATACCAGTTGGCAGCTTTTGCATAGTTTGAAACAGACTTTTGCTCTTTTATTTTAATACGACCAATATGACCTTGTTCATATAAAATCCCAAGGTTATTCATTGCTTTTGGGAGACCTTTTGCGGCTGCTTTTTCATACCATTCGGCAGCTTTTGCATAGTTTGGAACAGACTCTTGCCCTTTTATTTCAATACGACCAATATGACCTCTTTTATATAACCTTCCAAGGTTATTCATTGCTTCTGGAAAATCTTCTGCGGCGGCGACCTCATACAGCCTTGCAGATTCTTTATAATCAGGGTCTTCTTTAATACATTTTTTACCATACGCATAAGCAAGAATGAGACCAGCGTAATTATCGCCTTTTTCATAAGACTTTTTAAATAATTCACGAGATCTTTTCAAGAGAAGGGCTTGGTGGCTATAGAAACTCTGATCTACACTCGCCCCTTCACATAGCGTTAAACTTCTCTGAAATTCATTAATATATATATACCCCAGCGCTCTCGCTTTGCCAGCTACTTCTAAAAGTTCTTCGCTCATATCGGTTGCTATTAGCTTAAGCAATTCGAACTCTTTAATTATTTTTAAATTATCAGGTTGGTGTCTTTCATCGACTTTAATATATGAATTAATATCATTTATGATTTTTAATGCGACAGGTTTGATAGCATTATATCCTTCTAAATGTTGTGACTGATTTTTAAACAACGCCCCCACCAACCTGCTTATTCGCGATTGAATTATAATTTCTTCACCTTCCAAGAAGATTATATGTGCGTTAGGATCAAACGTCAAAAATAAATTATCCTTGTCCGAAAGAATTCTATGATCATCAAAAAGACTTAGTGCTTGCATTTTCAATTCCCTTAAAAGATTTTTTTTGTTCTATACTTTAACGTAGCTATTTATTTTATAGCAGCTCTAAATCTATAATTATTAGTAATTTGTAGATGTTCTATAGCGAGAAGTTTGTGACGAACCCACCATCAGCGCCGTCGTTGGAAGGAAGTATTGTTTTGATATAGCCCTGCTTTTTGAGGCCGTTTTTTTTGCGTGCTTTTTCTATGATATTTTCATTCTCATCTTTGAGGATGCTGCAGGTCATATATGCTATCGTTCCGTGCGGAGCAAGGAGTTTCTTTGCATTCTCTATAAGTTTCATTTGTAACGCTGTTAATTCTGCAACATTTTTTTCCGTTATCCTCCACCGTGCTTCGGCTCTTCGTGCCAGCGTTCCGCTGTTGGTACATGGCGCGTCGATGATGATTAAGTCGAAGCGTTCTTCTGTCGTCAGTGTTTCTCCTGAAGACATTGTCGTTGTAGCATCGACGTTATATTTCTTTAGGTTTTCTTTTATCAACGCGATTTTTGTTTCGGAGACATCGTTGAGGAAGAGTTTTGCTTCTGGGAAGATATCGTGTGCCAGCAAAGCCTTCCCTCCTGGTGCTGCGCATAGGTCTAGTATTGTTGTCGGTGGCTTGATGGCGCTACAGGCTTCTGTCATCAATGTTGCTGGTGTGCTGTTTTGGATATAGTATTTTTTTGAGGCGCTGATGCCAGTGATTATAGAGCCATCGTCAATACGTGCCATACGGCATGGCTTTTCAGTGATAAGCGTCATAGCTTTTATGGCTGGTGCATCACCACGAAGGCGTACCATCGTCGTTGGCGTGGTATTTCCTGCTGTAAGGATATCTTTTGCTTTTTCTATGCCATAGCTTGTGATGAGCTTCTCTACGAAGTATTGCGGGTATGAATATCGTACGCTAATCGCTTCGGCGGAATCGCCTTCCGGCAGTGTTTTTTTCGAGGTCTCGAGCTTACGCATCATAGCGTTTATGAAAGCGACATCGTTTTTATAGCATATCTTTTTTGCTATAGCTATTGTCTCGTCGGCGATGGCGTATAGAGGTATGCGATCCATATAATGGTGTTGGTATATCGCCATATATAGGAGGGCTTTCCCCGGACGTTTTAGCGATATCTTCTTAGAAAGGGTGCGTGCTATAGCGTCGAGGGCCAAACGCATACGCGTCGTCCCTGCTGCTATCTCTTGTGCCAGCCGGAAATCTTTATATGCTGGTTTGGCGTCTTCTTTCCAGCGCTTTAGAGTATCGCTGACGAAAGCTTCTTCGTTCCACGATGCTAGTATTGCTACGAATGCCGCCTGTCGTGCCGACGAAGGTTTTATGCTATGGTGTTTTTTTCGTATCATAGTGGTGTTATCACATCTTTGCCGACATACTGCCGTAGGACTTCAGGTATCGTTATTGTGCCGTCTTCGTTTTGGAAGTTCTCCATTATCGCTATAAGCGTCCTTCCTATTGCGAAGCCTGTGTTGTTGACAGTATGGACGAATTCAGTCTTGCCTTCGGCGTTTTTATATCGCGCGCTGAGGCGTCGTGCCTGGTAGTCGGTGGTGTTTGTTCCGCTTGTTATCTCGCGATATTCTTTGTCGACGGGCGACCAGTATTCTATGTCATACTTTATATGCCCTGGACCGTTCATATCTCCGCTACTTATCGATACTACGCGGTAAGGGATTCCTAGGCCTTGGAAGAGCTTCTCTGAGATGGCGATGACGCTATGGAACATATCCATGCTTTCTTCGGGTTTTACGAAGGCGAACATCTCAATCTTATCGAACTGGTGTACGCGGAAGATTCCTTTCTTATGTTTTCCGTGGGCACCAGCTTCTTTTCTGAAGCACGACGAGAACCCAGCATATTTTTTGGGGAGGTCGTTTTCTTGTAGTGTCTCTTTGGCATGGTATGCCGCTAGTGGGATCTCTGCTGTGGCGATGAGGTATAAGTCTTCGTTTTCGATTTTATAGATATCGGGCTCTTCGCGTTTCGGCAAGTATCCAGTGCTCGACGCATACTGTTTACGTACGAGTTCCGGCGTTATCATTGGTATGAAGCCTTCGGCCATAAGGGCGTCGAGGGCATATTTCACTAAGGCGAACTCCAGAAGGACGGCATCGCCGGTGAGATAGTAGAATCCTGCACCACAGACTTCTGAGGCTTTAGCGATGTCGAACATCCCGAGCTCTTTACCTAGAGTTTCGTGATCTTTTACAGGGAAGGAGAACTCTGGAACATCACCGACGCGTTTAAGTTCGACATTGTCTTCGTCGAGGTGTCCTTCTGGCACGTCAGGGTGAAGCATGTTAGGTATCGCCATCTGCAGTTCTAGAGCTTTAGCCTCAACGTCTTTATATTCGGTATCGAGGTCTTTTAGTTCTTGTTTTATCTCTTTGCTGCGGGCGACGTTCTCGGGAGAATGCTTCTTACTGATAGCATTCCTTTCGGCGCGGAGGGCTTCGATTTTAGTGATAAGGGTTATGCGGCTATCGTTGATGGTAACGAAGCTGTCGACGTCGACATCGACGCCACGCTTTTTTAGCATAGCCTTAACGTCTTCGGTATTTTCTTTAATGAATTTTGCGTCTAACATTGATTTTCCTCAAATTGATTTTAGGCTCAGTTCAAAACATGCCATTTTGGAGTAATAGTTAATTCTACCATAGAGGTTATAAATAGCGGATAGAAGAATTTCGGAATAGGACTTTCTACCACAGAGCCACGGAGGACACAGAGAGAACAGTAGGCGGGCTAGGGGTTTCACCCCTAGAACCCCGAGAATTTTCTTTTGGGGCTTTGGGGGTCTGGGGGAGAATCCCCCAGCCAGATTGCTTTCTTTCTCTGTGTCCTCTGTGCCTCTGTGGTGAAAAATTCTATTTCCGTTACGACTCTCGAATTTCTTAGAGGTCTCAACCTTAGCAAGTTCTATCATCTATTACCCAACCTTGAATCATTCCAAAATGTTTTTATTCGCCCATACGTTTTCGTGCTATGCGAGATATTTTATTCCATCCGCCGTGTAGGCCCATAGCGCTACGCATTTCTTTTAGGGTCTCTTTTGCAACTTCGTTCATCGCCATCGTCCCTTTGTATAGGATTTCCTCTACGAGGCCTTTGTCTTCGGCGTATTTTTTACGGCGCTCTCTTATTGGATCTAAGAAGGTGTTTAGTGCTTTGGTAAGTTTTTCTTTTACTTCTACATCACCGACGGTGCCTTTGCGGTAACGTTCTTTTAGGTCTTCGACTTCGGCGGTATCGGTATTGAAGATATCGTGGTATATGAAGACGGGGTTGCCTTCTACTGTTCCTGGGACGTCGGCGCTTACGCGTTTTGGATCGGTATACATGCCTTTGACTTTCTTGGCGACGACTTCTGCACTGTCGGACAAGAATATGCAATTTCCAACAGACTTACTCATTTTACCTTTACCGTCGGTACCTATCAATGTCGGGACGTCGCCAATAAGAGGCTCTGGCAGCGGGAAAACTTCGCCGTAATGTTGGTTGAATTTTCGTGCTATGGCTCGAGCTAGCTCGATATGCGCTTCGTTGTCTTTTCCTACGGGGACGATATGTGCTTTTGGCATCATGATATCTGCGGCCTGAAGGACGGGATACCCTATGAGCCCTAACGACATGCTTTCGCATGGGATATGGGCATTGCGGGCCATCTCTTTAAGGCTGGGGAGCCCTGTGAGTTTATTGAGGCTCACCAGCATCTCGAACATAAGGTTCATCTCATATATCGCTGGGCATGCCGACTGCAGGTATATCGTTGACTTCTCGGGGTCGATGCCACAGGCGAGGTAATCGAGGACCATCTCTTTGGCGTTGTCGCGTATCGCCATGATGTCTTCTTTCTGCGGCTTAGTGGTAAGCATATGGAGGTCTGCGATAATAAAATAACAATCGTATTTATCTTGAAGGGCGACACGATTTTTTATCGACCCGACATAATGCCCTAAATGCAACCTCCCTGTCGGTCTGTCGCCGGTAAGCATTCTCTTTTTTTCTTGTTGTGTCATAATAACTCCTATCATTACAGTCTGTTATACATGATAACTCAAATAGCACCTTTTTACAAGAATATAGGACCTATAGCACCATCTTATTACCAATAAGTCCATTTTCATTTTGGCGAGGGACCCTGCCCTCTCCAAACCTCTCCCGCCAAAGGAAACGAAGTTTGCTCTGGACTCCTGTTTTCCTCCTGTGTCGCCAGTTAGCATTATCTTTCTTCTTGTTGCGTTATATCATAACAACCCTTACAATTACAATATGTTAGCACCTTTTCACAATGGAAAGGGGTTGTTTTATGAAAAAGAGCGTGATCAATCCTTGGTTAAAAAACAGAGGTAATTTTTAATGATTAGAACAGATGGTTTTTTCGACATAGGCAGTATTGATGAAACACAACCTCTCACAGAACCTAGCTACTCTGGCAGAAGGTGGCCGAGTTGGATATATGACTCGACACTATCGCCGGCTGTTTCCGCAATACTAAATACCATGCCCGACGAAGAGGAAAGAGAGGAAATTCAAAGAGACATTATGGGAAATCTAACGGCAGGTCAAAGTGCTGTTGAAGTTTCTGCTAAAGCAATCTTTCATAACATTTTTAAAACGCCTGATGTATTTCTTGCTAATGTGCCGCATATACCTAATGCTCGGGAAACATCTAAAATTCTTCGTGTTCTTGATCACCTTTCCGATGAAGATAAGAATTGGTTGATGGTTAGCGCCGCGCCTATGCTAAAACACGTTAAAGGTTCCGGTCAAATAATAGCGATGCTGGAAGCGATTCTTGCAATCCCCGCAGAAAACAGGAAGCAGGTGATATCTGATGCAATGCCGATACTCAAAGACGTTAAAAATGACTATCAAATAATAGCAATTCTGGAAATGCTTCTTGTACTCCCCGTAGAAAATATAGCGGAATCGTTAGCTGATATCATGCCTATATTAAAAGAAATTACAGATTATTATATTAAAAACTCTGTTATGAGAAAGCTTAAGATAATCACCATATTCCCCGCAGAAAAAAGGGCGAAATTTATAAAAGACGCCATGCCTTTATTAAAATCAAAAGAAATTCGAATCCCTTCTTTGACAGGTCCTTTTCTAAGTGTACTTACTGTAATCCCAGAAGAAAGCTTGAAGGACGTGATAGCTGCTACCATACAGATACTCAAAATCCATGGATATTATGCTTTTTTCTCGTCTGGATGTACGCTTATGGAAACAATTTATAGAATCCCCGCAGAAAAAAGGGCGGAAGTTATAAAAACCGCCATGCCTATATTAAAAGAAATTAGAGATAATAATTGGAAAGCTAAAATTCTAAGCGCTGTTTATGAAAAACTAGAAGAAAACTGGAAGGATGCGATAGCTGCTACCAAATCGATACTCAAAATCCATAGAAATCATATGATTAACAGGTGTGCCACTCGTGCTTGTTACGAACATGCTATTGTGACAACGATTATTGCAATCCCCGCAGAAAAAAGGGCGGAAGTTATAAAAACCGCCATGCCTATATTAAAAGAAATTACAGATGATTATTGGAAAGCTAAAATTCTAAGCGCTGTTTATGAAAAACCAGAAGAAAACTGGAAGGATGTGATAGCTGCTACCAAATCGATACTCAAAATCCATGGAAGTCATCTAACTAGCAGACATTACGTATATACTGATGAACGTTACGAACATGCTATTGTGACAACGATTATTGCAATCCCCGCAGAAAAAAGGGCGAAAGTGATAGCAGCCGCCATGCCTATATTAAAAGAAATTGCAGATAATTATTCGAAAACTAAAATTCTAAGCGCTCTTAATGAAACACCAGAAGAAAACTGGGCAGAAGTAATACCTGCTGCCGTGACAACACTCAAAGGTATTTCAAGTTATTCTGATAGAGCACTCATTATAAAAGCATTTATTAAATCCAATGGAAAAGACTGGATAAAAGCTATAGCCGTTATCACGACGATACTCAAACGCCATGATGATTTTATAGGTGCAACGGGAATAAGGTATCTTTGTTGGCTTCGACTAGAAACGCTTGAAAATATAGCTTTATCGCCAGACTATGATTTTAAAAAAGACCTCCCAAAAGAACTAGCTGCGCAATTACCACTCTTATCCGAACAGGGTGGAAATACTGACAACATTAAAGGGATAGTTCGTTTTTTGATCATCAACAAAGATGTATTCGAGCTGCACGATGAACACCCTGTCTTACAGGAAGCAATTACGTATCAAATATCGCTGGAAAATCTTACTGAAACCAGAAATCCTTATGTCGTCTTTCAAAAACACGTTGAAAATAGAACAGAAACAAGTTCTTTTGAACCCAAAGCGCAGGACGTCGAAGGACAGAGTGTCAAGTTCCAGTTGGAAAAATTCCGCGAGATGTCTGTTTCCACGGTGTCACGCAAAGATCTTCCTGAAGCCGTGAATCCTGACAGCTGGGAAAACCTTATTGACAGCTTCACAACAAGAATGGATGGGTTGTCGCGTTCCGACCAAGAAAAAGTTCACAAAGAAATTACTCTAACAGCAGGCGATCTCGATCTCAAACCCAAAGAAGAGCTTGACTTCGAACACCGCAGTGAAGAATTTAGACATGAGACGCTCAACAAGATCAAAGTCTCTTGTTGGGATAGCACTTTTTTAGAAGGGCTTTTGTCGGAAGACCGTGATCCTGTACCTTTT
>JABHNK010000018.1 GCA_018694295.1 Waddliaceae bacterium | reverse complement strand
CATAACTGTAACACGATATTATTTAAATCCAAACTCAAATTTTTATTCGTATCGATACGGCTATAGATATCCGTGTACAGAAATGACGACGATATGATATATTAGTTCATTAAAATTAACAATTAACAATATAAGGATTAGTATTATGAGTAGTAGTTTAGGAATAATGGGATCTTGTGCAAATACAGGTCAAGAGATAGTACTCCATGAAAAGGCTGCATCGGAAAAGACTAAAAAAAACTGTTCAACTACAAAAACTGATATTTCACCGCTTCATCAAGCGTCCATGAATGTTTTTAGGAAGTATGCTGCCGTTATGGGAGGGGTTTCAGAAAGACTGGGGTTGTCTTTTAGGGATGCGCCAGCAGTAGCAGTTAAGAGTGTAATGTTTTCTCCTGTTAAGGACGATGTTTTGCAAGGTTTATTCCAAATGTTAGAGAAAGACCCTACGCTTTTTATTACGCCTGCTACCGAAGACGTTTGTGCAGATATTCCTACTTTGCGTATGGACGAAGATGGACAAGTACATGTCATACAAGACTAGACGCTGGAACAAGAATTCTTGTTCTCCTGTTCGCTAAACGCTATAACTATACGCTATTATTAACCTCTCATCTGCTTTTGGAAGAGCATACGTCGTGCTGTGGTGATGACTCTATCGAAGCGGCTTGCTATCATGGAGCGTCTCTTTACCAGCAACGCCGGCGCGAAGGTTATCGCTTTCCAGTCTTTTATAAACTTTTTGGTGTCGTGTTTATTGTGGTAGAAGAACATAAGACTGTTGGCGGCGCCGCTTCTGTCGATGCCGTCTTTGCATGCCAAGCAGAAGGTATCGACGTCGGAGACTTCAAGAAGCCAGTTTTGTAGGAGGAGATATGCTATTTCGATGAAATCATGGCGCTCTCTGACGCCTAAAGTAGAGCGGAAGTCGAAATATCTTCCGTGGACAGTCTCGATGATGTCTTTGAAGGCCTTGTCGAGGCCTTTTTTCTTTATGCTTTCGGGAAAAAAGCATCGCGATTTTTTCTGTTTTGTTACCTGCTGGAAAAATTCCTCTTTGAATTTCTTGGTATATGAAAAGGAACGATATCCGCCACGTTGATGGTAGAACGACGAGTCCTTATCGAGAGTGACGACGGTGATAGTATTAGGAAAGACCGTATTAAGGTTCTCGAGAGCGCGGGAACGCCGAGATTCGTCGCTGAGAAATGTAGAACGCCTTCGCTGCAGATTGATATACAGATGCCGCTTGCCGCCATTGGAATACGCCCTCAGAAACCCGAAAAACTCCGGGACGATCTCCGCCTTCTGAAAGCGTGAAAGGTATTCGCGCGTAGGTGTTCCCATCCTGATATTCGTTACAGTCTTGCCGCCAACAACAACGTCATAAAGGATCTGTACGCTGTTGATCTGGAAGTTCGGGTCGTAGACAATACCAAGATGTCCGTGGAGGCTTTCAAGGAAATACCGTAATAATGACGTCTTATACGAAAGCGGCGCAGACCGTACAGCAACATAACCGGCATCAAACTGCTCGAGGATGGCAATACCCTCGGCTTCAGCAGAAGTAGAACGCTTCGGCGATTCTTTCTCTATAACATCAATAAGATCGCGGCAGAAAGGTAACAAACGGTTCTCCCTATAGAAAGCAAGGCATAGCCTGTGACACAATGCAACATCAGGAGGACTCGAAGACTTCCTTCTAAGACGATAATCCTTCGACCTCAAAGCAAAACGCAGGTGGAAGATAATATTGCGATACTGACGCTGAGAAGAATGCCACGGAGGGCCAGAAAGATTCTTCATGATAGAAAGAAGATGACGCGTCAAAGACGTCCGCGGCAACTTCGATATCGTCGCCACAAGAGCCTTGTCAATATGCAACGCTCCCTTCAACGTTACAATTGTCTTCTTATAGAAATCTTTGCGCCATAAAGGATTGGGGTCGTTGAAAATACATATATTCGCAACAACACGACGCATAAAACCAACAAACTTTACTATAATATTCTTTACCATTTCCATATCTCTCACGACATAATCAAAAATAAACAGTATGACAAAACACTCCCATAGTCAATATAATTCTAATTGCAGCATATATTCTATCTGTTGCGTTGTAAATGATAGCTATGATATATCTATTTGAAGTTATATTGTGAATGGGCAATAAAATTGCATTACGTTTGCGTCTTTGCGAATGTGCTAGAATGAAAATTAACCGTATTTAAATCCTAAAAAAGGAAGTTATTATGCTTGTTCGTGCTAGCGTGTTTTTTTCAGAAGGAACCAGTTTATGTAGTCAACTACAAGAGCTTGATAAACAAGAAGAAGTGCTGCAAAATAGATATACAAAAGCGAGAGCATGGACAATGGGTATTTCTCTCACGGCAGCTATAGCTTTTGGTTTCTCTTTCAAAATATCTTCAGCTCTTGGAGCAAGAGACTCCTTTAGAGGCACTCCAGCTACTGTTTGTGCGGCTGGTTTAATATTGAGCTGTAGTGTGTTTGCAACCAGTGCTTTTTGTCCTACAGATTTTGGTTGTGATCCTAAGCATAATTTGAAAAAAAAGGATTTAGTGCGTGTTGCGAAAAAAATACAGTCTATCGATGTTATGTTAAGACAACAATCTGGAATAACGGATGGAGAAAGGACTCAAATGTCTGAGGCCAAAGAAAAATTTTCTACTATATTTGAAAGAATGAAAACATGCTACGCAAGAGCACACAATATAACGCAAGAAGAGCTTGAAAGGCAGCTGACAGCTAAGTTGT
>JABHNK010000017.1 GCA_018694295.1 Waddliaceae bacterium | reverse complement strand
GGATACTCCCCCAGACCCCCAAAACCCTAAAAGAAAACCCTCGGGGTTCTAGGGGTGAAACCCCTAGCCCGCCCCATTTCTCTATGTGTTCTCTGTGCCTCTGTGGTGAAAAATTCTATTCCTATTCCTAAATCCGAACTTTTTAGGGAGCTTCACCTTCGCAAGTTCTATTATCTGTTACTCAACTTTGAACCATCTCCTTATTTTGATTACTGGCGTCAGCGATGAGGGTAGAGGGTGCAGGGGCATCTAGGAAAGGAATAGGACTTTTAATAGCGGATAGTTATAGCGCAGAGCGTATAGGAAAGAAATAGGGCTTTACCACGGAGACACGGAGAAACACGGAGTTACACAGAGAGCGCCCCTGCGCAGAGCGCGCAGCGGACGCACAGCTGTCGCCATTGTCGTTAACCGTACTCCTTCTCTTTGTTTTTACTATAGCAAGCGCAAAGATACAGCTTTACTCTTACGACAACGCGAGAGGGAGCACTGCCGTGTCCGGGTGAAAGGATAGCGTATAGGAATAGCGTATCTTCATTGTTCAATGTTCAATGAACAACAAGTTTTTTATTCGCTTCTATAAAGGCTTTTATTTCTTCGGTTTTTGGGTGGTCCAATGTTATGCCGTTGACAAGAGCTCGTAATTCTTCAAGCTTTGCTGCTATTTCAGGGTTTATACGTAGCGCCATATTTTCTAGGCTATTGATTTCTGGGGAGAGATCCATCCCGAATAAATTTCTGATGCCCATTTTCCAAAGGTTGTCTCTCATCATATCGGCAGTCATAGCTCCCGAAGCGATGCTCACTGCCCGTGATTCCACTGTTTTTCGATCTTCACATTTTTTATCGAATGCTAATGCTTCTCTTATTATACCGGCGATTTTTTCTTCTGTATCTGTTGTCTTAGTAAAATGTTCCGGCATCTTCGGGAAACTTAATCGTCCAGTCCCAGATTCTGCCAATACTGTTTCTGCATCACGGTCTTTATAATGGATGATGACACGCTGCCCGCTGTCTACCATATGCTGTAATGTCATTCTTTCATATGTTGTGGCATCGTATGTTGCTATCATGCTAGTGCCATCTTCGTACTTTAGCCGTTCTTCGATATATCTTAAGAGGGGCTCTATATCACTATCCTTTAAAAGACTGTTGTATCCTCTATCGTCGGGGTTATATATCTGATCTTGATCGGGCCGTATTGCAATCCTTACGATCTCTCCGGGGTTTTCTTTGAGGAAGCGCTTGAAGTCTTCCAAGGCCTCATCAAGCTTACAAGATATCGTACAAGAATGTCCTAGGTAGTAATCGTCCGGGCTTTTTCAAGGACACGCAGATCAAAAAGTCTTACGCCTTGTACCAATTGCCCATAGATACTTCGTTGTTGTGTTATCGTCGACTGTCGCGCCGTCTTGTTAAGCCACGACATATGTTTCGTCATAAAGTCCATTAATTTATATTTGGGTCCTCGCGATGTATGATATCCCATATATTGATAAGACCCGCTGTCGTGTGTTCCTGGCAGGCAGAAGTCATCGATATGGAGTTCCTTGGCTTCATCACTAAGGTCTTGCATCCATGTTTTGTTGGAGATGTCAATGATTTTTTCGTTGAATTTCTTAAGTTTGTTTACATTAGCGTCGTCGAAGATTTTATTTACGACATCGAGAATTTTCGTCTTTCCGGGTTGAGTAAGCACTGAGACTTCCGCTATCATCTGCGTCTCGCATGACTTTAAAGCATCTGCAACTTTACAGAAATTTATCGTTTCGCGGCTAAAAATCAAACGCATCCTCTCACAAGCCGTTAAATCAACAGTTCGAAAATGGTGTTGTCCATTATTTCCTGGCTTCACAGCGATATATTTTTTGCTATTGTTTGCAACTTCCCATAAAACTGATGCTATTCCACTAGACTGTACTGGTTCCATAATGTCTGTCTCCTATTGTTATTAAAATATTTTTTTCATTGCGTGTCTAACATGCGATATTCGCAACAAAAATGTACAGTAAAACCCGTGGTTGCCGTCCAGAATATTTTCATTGCTTTATACCCTTAAAGTGCTGTATTATTTTGGCATTCAAACACTTATACGGGGATATTACGATGAAAAAAATTATTTCGATATTAGCTTTTATGTTAATTTTAACATCCTTTTCTTATGGGCAATCAGCCGTCGAGCCTGAATATATCGCGACTTACAAAAAATTATTCGAGGTATTAGGTGCTAAAGATGTCTATAAGGAAATAATAGCACAAACAGTCACAACTTTTAAGCAACGATATCCTGATATAGAACGTTCTCTTTGGGACGACTTTGAAAAAGAATTCTTAGAGGCGTCTTTGGACGACTTGATTTCAATGTTCGCCCCTGTATACAGTAAATATCTCACGCAGGAAGATTTGGAGGAGACGATAGCCTTCTACCAAACTCCGTCAGGGAAAAAGCTTGTCGAGAGCACTCCTATGATGGTTAAAGAGTGCATGGGAATAGGAAGAGAATGGGGGATGAATCTTGGCCAAGGAATCGCCCAGGACTGGATAGATGAACAACGTGAGCTTCAGGTTTCTTCGGAGAAAGAATTATGAGGCTAACAACAACACCTCGACCCGCTACACTCCCTCCCATTGAGCTCCAGCCCATGGCTACGGCATCAGCGGCAACAGCCTTGGCAGAAGGAGCAACGAATTCCTCTACAGTAGCTATTGCTGACGTAGCGACATATGCCTTACAGCAACAGGTGCGTCCCTCTCGTCGGCAGCGGTACTATGAATGGCGTCGACGCGTTGAAGACAAAGCTCAGGACCTTTGGTACAAGTCTCGTATCGATTCTTTATGTAACAGCATTTCCGGCTTTATCAACTGTCATGCTCAAGGACAAAAGGATCGAGATATTGAGCGCTTTATGAGGGGTGTCGCCAATCTTCCTGAACGACAGCGCGTCCGTCCATTAGAGTCTTTTGCCGAAGCTATTACTACTATACAAGAGGTTTCTGGCTATGATTTTGAAAGCGGCGAAGCAAAAGGTTCTTTGCAACAAAAAGTTATAGAAAAATTCTTCGCTATTATCAGCACATGGCCCGACGAACAAAGAGCCTTGCCATTACTAAATATAGCACAATCATCCCAGCACCTCGACAATCCCTCTTATCTATTTAATATTTTGGAATTATTCCAACAAAGCGACGGCAATTTGCTATGTGAAACGGACTCTCATGAATGCATCATGGCAATCATTCACGCCATACCTAAAAAGATCTCCGAAAAATCAACGCGACAAAAAGACCATATACTAAAATTCCTAGAAGTCATTAGAGAGACAGATCATGATGACACGTTGCTGACTCTTCTTTGCGATGAAGGTGTTGCAAAAATAGAAGACCCTCCTAACAAACTTGAAGCTATAAATTTGCTGCTCCCCGAGATAGAAAAAATCGCCGACGAGCAGCGCAAAGAGGCGATGTATGGCAAGGTTGTCGATATATTTATCGACATCACAGTTTCTTATCCAGACTTCATCGCGAGCCGTACACCGTGGACAAGAATAAATATATTGACAGCAGTGAGTAGTCTGTTATCTACAGCGCAAAAACTTCCGCCGTCGCTACAAGGCGGCCTTTTCGATGTTATTCCTAATATTATTATGATACTAAAAAACCCGATATCTCTATCCCAGGCCATTCAAGTCTTTATCGAGACAACACACCGCGAAGAACAGGCCATAGAGCTTATGAGGCCCATTCCTGCTGATATAAATAGCGCAGAATCTAATCGGCTCTATGAAATCAGAGACTATGTGAAGACGATAAAGCTATTATCTGAAGGATTTAGAGCGCCGTTATATGAACAGGCACAACAACTTTTTCTCAAAGAAATAGCAAAGATTTCAGGTTATCAAGAATCATGGAAGCGCGTTAGTGAGTTGTCTTCAACGATGGAGTTTCTCGTCGAATTACCAACGGACTATAGGGGGTCGATTCTCAAGGGCATCCCAGACATTATCATCGCAACAGAACCTACTTGGGACATCTCTTCTACTCTAGAACGGCTCGCCGCCCATTTTGATCCCCTCGAAGAAGCTGAAAGGCTTCCTATGCTACAAACATTGTGTAATAATTTCACGAAACTACTAACGCCGCCTCCTCCTCCATCAAGGGAATCACACTATCTTTCTATGGGAACAGACTATCGAAAAAAACAAATTCAAGACTATCAGAAAAAAATAACGTCTATAATCCTAGACTACACCGCAAAAGTTGCTGACGACGCGCAGAAAATAGAATTGTTCAGCACTGTTCTTAACGCTATTCCTACGATACGCGACATCCATACACAGCTTGCGACGATGACGCTTCTCGTTCCGCACATCGCTGATACTGATGCCCTGTGTGAACGTGCTGCCGCAATCATGACCGATACCGCACCTACTATCATGACGATGGAAAGCTTTTACGACATCTATACAGCGATGATAGCGTTTTTTGTTGCTGTTAATACTTTCCCTGAAGCTGTCAGGGGGCCATTATTATTTAAAATGACCACCGATATCTCAGACTTTCAGTCAAAAGACTTAGAGAGCATGTCCAGCTTGCGGGGAGCGTTCTTTTGTGCTATCGACAGCGAAGAAGCCAAAGATATCCATGATGATATCGTACTACATCTCGGTGAAACTTGTTCCTCCATATATCAAAACCCACGACTTTACCTCGATGTCATAGGTTGGTTTCTCTCAGAATGTCCTGAAGAGCTATACCCTAAACAAATACCACTCATGCTGAAACCTTTCCCCGGAAAAATACAGGGCATTGCCGATATCGAAGAGAAAGTCCGGTCTATCACGAGCTTTGTTAACGTGATTTCATTCTTGCCAAAAACTGTTCCGGATCCTCTTCATAAATCTATTTTCGATGTGATCAGTAAAACCAGCACCCCTATTCCTCCTTATGTTATAGAGCTCTTACAATCTCTCACCACGCTACATAATCAGGAACAAAGACAATTAATAAGCAAGTTGCCCAAGAAACTATGAGGTATATTTTTGCAAGCACATAAGAAAAAATATTCCGCCGTTTTTATTGGAGCCGGCGCTGCTGGGATCTTTGCTGCAAACCGTTATGCTGCGCTGTCTTCTGGTGGTAGCATCCTTGTTCTAGAGCGGTCACAGGATCCTCTTTCCAAGCTTAAGATTTCCGGTGGTGGGCGCTGCAACGTCACGAATTCATGCTTCGACATCCGCGAGCTAGCGAAAAACTATCCTAGAGGTCATCGTGAGCTTATCGGCCCTTTTTCTGTCTTCCAGCCTAGTGATATGATAGAATGGCTTAGAAGCCGCGGTGTAGAGCTTAAAACTGAGGAAGGCGGCAGGGTGTTCCCTGTAACAGACAGCTCCCAGACGATTATCGACTGTCTCCTCGATGAAGCTAATGACCTTGGCGTTTCTATTAATTACAACTCTAGCGTTAAAGAGATAAAGCACGAAAAAGATGGCGGCTTTTTTATTCGTTTACAGGACGGTGAAGTTTTATGTGCTGAGGCTATAATGCTCGCTACTGGAAGTGGTGGTGACGGATATCGTTTAGCTGCGTCGTTAGGTCATCGTGTTATTACTCCTATACCTTCGCTGTTCACCTTCAACATCCCTAAATTCTCTCTACGCGACCTTTCTGGCGTCTCCGTCGAAGACGTTGTTATATCTCTGCCTAAGCTCAAGATCAAGCAGCGCGGGCCGCTTTTGATTACACATTGGGGATTTAGTGGTCCTGCGGCATTGAAACTTTCGGCATGGGGAGCTCGCGATTTACATGATATGTCTTATCTTACGACTTGTGTTATCGACTGGATTCCCGAGGTATCAGAAAAAAAGCTAAGGATTCTTCTCGAAGAAAAATCTGTGTGCTGCCCCAAGAAATCTTTGTCAAACTCCCCTATTGTCAACAGCATCCCTAAGAAGCTTTGGGAGACCTTGTTGTCACTATCTGGTGTTGATATCGCGTTACGATGGAATGATGTCTCTAAGAAGGCTAAAGAGCGCATCCTTCAGCGTCTGAAATACGACAGCCATAGAATTTCTGGGAAGACCGTTTTCAAACAAGAATTCGTTACGTGCGGCGGTGTCGATCTTTCCGAGGTTAATTTTAAAAGCATGGAAAGCAAGAAAGTTCCTGGCCTTTTTTTCGGTGGCGAGATTTTAGATATCGACGGGATTACCGGAGGCTTTAATTTCCAGGCGGCATGGACTACTGGTTATATTGCTGGCTCGGCGATGTCTTCTGCCGGCGATAGCCTATAACCCATGATTGCCACCGTCGACATTTCACAAATGCACATACATCTTTACCTTTAATGTCTTTGCTGATAGTTTTGTAGCAATAACTGACCTTACGCAAAGGGCGATCTGCTAGCTAGAAATGCAATAAAAATACTAAGGGGTATTGTGATGAAAAAGATAATGATGATGACTGTTGTTATGTTAGGGTTTTTAAGTTGCGGGCTTTTTGCTGACATCGCAATATCTTCAGTTGACGAGCTTCTTGTTGCTTTCGGTGAGAAGGAAGGCATAGTAAACTATCTCCCTGTTTCCGATGACTATCGTGAGAGGCAGCAGGTCGTCGAGAACACCAGAAACATCGCGTATCAAAATCTCTCTCAATATTTCCCTGACGCTCTTCCTGTTATAAACGCTCCTGACGCTCCGAAGAAGCCATGGTTTTGGAAGAACAAAACCTCCGACGACAACGTCCCTGCTCATGTCCATGCTGGCATTAAAGCGCTACAGATTGGCCGTGCTATCATAGAGCATAATTACCCTGACTTCAACATCACCGCCGAAGGTGGCCGCATGCTCCACAAGGTAAATAATTTAGAACTCCGCTTTGAGACTGACAGGAAGGTATCCCGTGAAGAAGGGCAACAGATTCTTGGTGGCGTTCTTATGACGTGGATGCGTGAAATCGTCAAAAACGAAGAGCTTCTCGGGCATTTCAGTTCTCCGATATCGCTCAACAGTTTTTCTTTGACGTTCGTTTTCGGCGACTATGAGACAAAGGTTTCCGAGGCTGACATCATCAAAGATGAGAATCATAACATTGGCATGCTCTTCAACCTTGGGCAGTATGCTGTGCAGTGTGTACTTCGTTCTGAGCAAGACACCGATGTAGTGCTCACTCCGCAGTGGCTTGACACCATGACGATAAACCCTGAAGCTCTATAGAAAGCGTTATAGCATGTATTATTCTGGTGACCGCATCTACGAGGATCTTGATATCCTTGGTATATCGCCTACTTCTGTAGAGCCAATCATCCATGACGATGCTATAAGTTCTACGGTATTCCGCGTGCACTCTTCTCATGGCAAGTCATATATCATGAAATATTTCTTCAGCGGTGACAGGCTTAGAAGGGAAGCGTTCTATCTTTCTCATCTACGTGGCATCATCCCTGTCCCTGACATTATCGACACTGTTGCTTCCGGCGAAGATTTCGGTGGAGCTCTTCTTATTGAAGATGTTTCTGGAGTTCTTCTGAAGTCGTCTACGCTCTCCGATTCATGTGCTTCTAAGATAGGAGAGACTTTGGCTCTTCTTCATGATGTTTCTGTCGACCGATATGGAGACCTTTCTAATGATGAAGACGTCACTGCTTCACCTCGCGAGGAGATGCAGATATATTTCGAACGTTCTTTCGCAGAATGCTCTTCTATCACCGATGCGTCGTTGTTGGGGCTGTGTAAGAAATTCGTTTTAGAACATATACATATTCTCGATGATGCAGAAGGCCCTTGCATCGTCCATCGTGACTATCGTCCTGGTAATATCATCGTCGACGGCGATGACGTCAAGGCTGTCATCGACTTCGAGAATGCCAGGGGATCTTTCGCCGAAGAAGATTTTGCACAGATGGAAAGGCTTGCGTGGCATCATTATCCAACGACGCGCAATGCTTTTTTGCAGGGATATAAAACGGTACGGCCACTGCCGGCACACCTCGACGATATTACGCCTTTACTTCTCGTCCTCAAAGCTCTGGGGGCTATAGGCTTCACTTATGAGAGAAAGACGTGGGAGGGCAAACACCGCCATATTTACGAAGATAATGTTGACTTTTTGAAAGAGCTTTTCAGGCATCGACTTCTTTAACTCCTTCTATTTTTGTTTTTGCTTTTTCAATTTCTACGGCGTGCTTCATAGCAATTTGAAAGACAAGCCTTTCGCACTCTTCAGTTTTGTCTATCACCTCACGCTCACGCAGTGATAATTCATATTCCGATATGTGTCTTTTTAAATTCTTTGGCGCTGGAAATGTATCATATGGTTTTGGAAACCCATCCTTAGTAAGCGCCGCCGGTTTAAATTCATCGCGATGTTTTTGTATATTTTTTCGAAAAAGTTGTATTGCCAGTCCTGTAATCGCCTTGAAATGCGGATCTGTAGAAATTTTAACAGGGTCTTTAAAGCGATATGAATGCTTATCATAGTGTTCCAATGCATCATCGCATATTTCTGTCGCTACCTCAGCCATAGCATCACACCTGAGCTTACAATAATTTATGGGCTGAGCAGGTGTTGACACTGTATTTCGGCTCCTTAAACTGTATAGTTTAATTCTAACTTAATATAAAATGTTTGTTGTTATTAACATCTTTTCATGCTATTATTTATTCTTTTTACAGCACAATTACATTGGAGTAACATTATGGACATTAGTTCTTTATCACCAGCGCTTTCTAAAACTCGAAGTCGTTGGCTTACAATATTTGTAATAGCATCTTTTTTCGGGATTATCAATCTTATTTTTGACATATACAAAACATTCCCCTCCTACATTTCTAATAGAGGAACGCTTGCAGTTATTATAGCGTCTTATATTATTTTTGCATCATTTACTTTTGCAACATATCACTGTGCCTACAAGAAACATGGAACGCGCTTTCTTACTTTTCTCATTATAACTCCGATTGTCGGGTTATTTGTTTTGCTTATGTTTAATCTTAATGTAAAAACCTCTGTTTTAGCTTTAGTATTCCAAAAAATCATCAATACTAATTCCAAGCTAGAATATCTTTTTGCGGTACTGTCATTAACAACATCTTGGACATTATATATCTTCCATTTCAAGCTTCGTAAAGTCAACAAGAAGATAAAAAAAATATTGTCGCCTAAAGATTCTGACGAAGCAGTAATTGTTGTCGAGTAGAATAATTTCATAATATGAATGTTTTTCATGCTATACAGCTCGACTGGATACGTTCTCTGCAGGTGTTACGCTGTCCTTTTTTTGACATGTTTTTTCGTATGCTTGATGGTGCTGACCGTTTTATGTTCAGTATCGCTATTGTCTCTTTTGCGTGGTATGTTTGCAGCAGGCGCCTTGGGATCACCTTTTTTTATCTTTTGTTTACGAGTTTCCTTGTCAACACAATAGCAAAAATATCATTCGGCTTGCCGAGGCCTTTTCATATTGACTCTTCTCTCGACGTGTTACATTCGCCGATATATTCTAAAAGTCTTGGCTTCCCTAGCGGCGCTGCACAGACAGCTGTCATTCTGGCATCTTTGATCTTTCTTACTAGTAAAAATCTTTATCTTCGGATAGCTAGTATCCTTTTCGGCGTTTTCTTGTGCCTTTCAAAGGTATATTTGGGGCTGCATTTTCCGAGCGACATCGTCGGAGGTCTTGTTATTGGTGGGGTTATTGTCGTCGTCGGGAATACTGTTTCATCATATATCGAAGCACGATGGTTTACGATGCCTTTATGGAGAAGGGTTCTGATTACCTCTCTTTTTCCTGTACTGTTCGCTATGACGTTGTTATTCCCAGCGACAAGCAAGTTTTTCCATTATTTTGGTCTTACAGCAGGTGTTGGTATAGGGATATTACTCAGCACACGATGGGACATCGCCAGCGTGCCGCCAAGGTCTTTGATTGTCAGGTTTCTTCATGCAGGAATTGTTGTAGCTGTGTTTTTGGCGTTATCTGTTTTCTTGTCGGGGTTTCCTTATATAGCTTTCACTTCGGTCTTTTTAGGTTTATGGCTTAGTCTTTTTGGAGGACAGGTTTTCCTACCACGGAGCTTTAGATAGCGGATAGTTATAGCGGATAGCGGATAGAAAAAGAATAAGACTTTACCACAGAGATCACAGAGGAGGAATCGCAGAGTTTTCACAGAGAGCGCCCACTGCGCAGAGCGCGCAGCGGACGCACAGCTATCGCCATTATCGTTGATTGCACTTCTTTTCTTTTTTTCTATAGCAAGCGTGAATATATAATCTTTCTCTTATGATAACGGCGAGGGAGGCACTGCCGTGTCCAGGCATATTCATAGGTCATCGTTCAAATAGTTTACCAGAAATCGCAAGAAGTTATTGCCTTTTTCTCTCATGCCATCGTCGCGATGGGATGAGACGGCGGAGGCAAAGCGAAAGGGGTCGGCGATATATCGCCGACCCCTTTCGCTTTGTCGTGGGTTTGCAAAGGGCGCCTATATTAGCGTATAGGAATAGCGTAGAGCGTATAGAAGACCCAGACGATGAGAGTGTGGCGACATGGCAAACAGGTGTCCAGAGGAAACTTCGTTTCCTTTGGCGGGGTTGTTAGGGGCAGAGCCCCTGACATTTAAAGTCGGCGATGGTGATAGCAGCCATGGCTTCGATGATGACGGGTGTGCGCAGTGCGAAGCATGTATCGTGTCGGCCTTGGTGTGTTATTGTTGTGGGCTTTCCGGTGTTTAGGTTTACGGTATTTTGTTTTTGTGATATTGTTGCTGTTGGGCGGACGGCGACGCGGAAGATTATGTCGTTACCGTTTGTTATTCCGCCGTTAATGCCTCCGGAGTGGTTTGTTGAAGTTTTACCTGCGGTGTTGATGATGGTATCGTTGTATTCGCTTCCTGGCATTGTTGTGGCGCTGAAGCCGGCTCCGAATTCTATGCCTTTAATTCCTGGTATTGCGAAGATAGCGTGTGAGATGAGTGATTCTATGGAGTCGAAGAATGGCTCTCCCAGTCCTGGTGGTATGTTTTTTATTTGACATTGTATTATTGCGCCGATGGAGTCGTTGGTAGCGATGGCGTTATCGACGGCTTTTTCTATATCGGGGGTTATTATGGTGGCTTTTATTGTTATGTCGCCGAGGATTTTCTTTGCTATCGTTCCTGCTGCTACTATTGGCGCTGTGAGGCGCCCTGAGGAGTGTCCTCCTCCGCGGTAGTCGTTATATCCTTGATATTTCTGGAGTGCTGTCAGGTCTGCGTGGCCTGGACGTGGCGTGTCTTTTATTTCTTCGTATGGTGTTGCGTCGGTGTCGTTATTATCGAATGTTATACAGAGTGGCGTTCCTGTTGTTTTGCCGTTGAAGACGCCGCTGAGTATTGTTGGGATATCGTTTTCGTGTCGTGTTGTTGTTCCTCGGGCGCCGCTTTTTCTTCTTGCAAGGTCTGCGAGCATATCTTCTGTTGTTATTGGTATCCCTGGTGGGCATCCATCTATTACTGCGCCGATTTTTGGTCCGTGCGACTCTCCGAAGATTGTGACGGCGAACATTTTTCCGAATCTATTCACTTATGGCCTCCAAGTGCTGAAAGAAGTTCGGGTATGACTTTGCTACGCTCTTCCATCCTTCTATAAAAACATCGCCTTGTGCTCGTAATGCTGCTATTGCTAGGGCCATTGCTATTCTATGGTCGTTGTTGGCGTCGGCGAAACCTCCTGTCAATGCTTTCCCTGTTATTATCATAGAGTTGTCTTCACAGGAGATATATGCTCCTAACCGCGAGAGTTCTGTTGCTAGTGCCTGTACGCGATCGCTTTCTTTGTAGCGCAGGCGTTCTATCCCTGTTATCTCTGTCTGTCCTTGGCAGTAGCATGCCAATGCTACTAGTGGCGGCAGTAGGTCTGGGTGGTTTGTTACGTCGAACTCAAAAGCTTTGAGGTCGCGTTTTTCTACGGCGATGCCGTCATCGCGAAGGTCGACGTATGCTCCTGCGTCTTTTAGTACGGAGAGGATTTCTTTGTCGGCCTGTTCTGATAGTATATCGACACCTGACACGAATGTTTTCCCTCTTATAGCTCCTGCTACGAGCATTGGTGCTGCTGCCGACCAGTCGCCTTCGATATTGTATGTGCAGGGTTTATATTTTTGTTTTCCTTTGATTTTGAAGTTCTCGTATGTATCGTCGTGTGTTATTTTTATTCCGTACTTTTTCAGTAGGGCTATCGTCATAGCGATATATGGTATACTTGTGGGGTTTTTCACCGTTATCGTCGAGTTTTTATCTACGAGGGGCAGTGTCATGAGCAGCCCTGTAACGACTTGTGACGTCATGCTACCATCTACTGTTATATCTCCACCTTTTAGCGGACCTTCCACGTGTATTTTCGTAGAATTTTTATCTATCTCGCATTGTGCTCCTGCCATTTTCAGTGGTTCTACCACCATATCTATTGGTCTATATGACAATGATCCGCTGCCTGTTATCATGAATTTCCTGTCGTGCAGCGCTGCCAATGCTGGTGCTATCCTCATACACAGCCCGGACTCCATGCAGTACAATACGCTTTCCGAGGGCTTCCCTCCGCCTTCTATTATTATCTTATCGCCTTTTTCTTTTGCCTTAGCGCCGAGGGCTTCTATAATTTTTAAAGCGGCTTTTGTGTCGTCGCATTTTGCAGGGTTTTGTATCGTAGAGGTTCCTTTTGCCAGCGATGCTGCTATTAGGGCGCGTATTGTCATACTTTTTGATGGCGGAGCTTTCACACTACCATCGATGTATGAGGGACGTATTAATTTCGTCGAATGCATGAGCTGCTACCTGTTGTGGTGTTTTGTTATCTGTCATTATGACAATATCTGCCGTCGTTGTATAGTATTTATTTCTTGCGACTAAGATATTTCCCGCTGTTTTTTCGTTATATAGTGGACGTGATGTGTCGTTTTTTATTCTTTCCTTTATCGTCTCTTGTGATGCCGACAGGAATATCGTTATGCAATGTTTTTTGAGGAGTTCGCTGTTATTTTCGTCTAGTATGATGCCCCCTCCACATGATATTATATGGGGTTGTTTCTGCGAGCATACTTTTTCAAGCTGGAGCTTTTCCTTTTCGCGGAAGCTTTTTTCGCCTTCTTCGGAGAAGATCTTTGCTATTGTCTTTGCTGTTTCTTTTTCTATTATGTCGTCGACATCGATGGCGATGATTTTCATCATTTTGGCGAGTTCTTGTGCTATCGTCGTTTTGCCAGCGCCCATGAATCCTATTATGGCGACGTGTTTTTTATTGTCTTTTTTTGAGAGGGCTTTTTCCATTGCTTGTCGTGGTGCTTTTCCGTCGAGGAACAGCTCGCATGTCGGTATTGCCTGGTTTATAAGCCATTGTATGCCGTCTATCGTCGTGCATCCTTGCTGACGTGCTATTGTTGCTAACGGCGATGTTTTGTAGTTGGCGTCGAAGACTACGAGGTCTTTATGTAACGCTGACGGTGGTATTGGGTTGTGTTGTGCTGTTATACACGATATTAGGATGTCGGCGTTGCGTAGCTCTTCGGCGATATTTTCTAAAGGCGCCGTCCTGCATCCGAATTTCTGTGCTATTTTTTGTGCTTTATAGGGTGTCCTGTTGATGACGACGGTATCTTCTGCTGTAGTCGTCATGGCATATGCCGCTGCTGCTGCTGCTCCTCCGCCGCCGAGGACTACGGCTTTTTTCGGGGATATTTTGTGGGATTTTAGCGTCTCTGTAACGCCTTTTATGTCGGTGTTATATCCTATGAGTTTTTTATCTTTGACGACGACGGTATTTACTGCACCGACGTATTGTGCTGTGTCGTCGAGCTCGTCGAGGTATGGGATGATGGCTTCTTTGAAAGGCGATGTCACGTTAAAGCCTGCGATGTCGTGCCGTTTTACCAGGGCGATAATATCTATAACGTCGTCTGCTGTTATTCGTGTGTATGTGGCGTTGTGATTGTTTTCTTTGAAGGCGGCGTCGAATATCGTGGGGCTTATGCTATGGAAGACGGGGTTTCCTACTACGGCGAAGCATTTCGTCATATATCTTTGTAGGGTTTTGATGTCGGGCTGTCCTGGTGCTGTCTCTTTGCCTGGTGCTAGGGCTGCGTATGTGAAGAGACTGCCGCGTCGTAGAGCTTCGGCACGTGACGACAAAGCCTGTTCTCCCATAGCTACGGAGATGATTTTTTTGTCGTCTTTCATGAGACTTAGAAGTATTTCGCTGTCGTCGCGAGAAGAAATGTTACACGCTATCTTCGCGATATCGGCGCCGCACTCAAAACACTGTGATACGATATCTTCTAGCGTTTTTTGTGTTGGCGTCTTTTCTTCGTCGTGGAAAGATATTATTACTGTGGTGCCATATTTTTTTGCCGCTGCGATGATATCGTTACGGTATTGCTCTTCGGCGTCGACTTCTATGTCGACGAATTTTGCTCCGTGACGTATCGCTGTGATGAGAAGCTCTTTCCTTGTATCGTCGTCATATTTCTCTGGGCGGCATGTTGCTATCAGTGGTATCGGTGCTGCGAAAATATCAGCGACGTCTTCAACGGTGACATCCATCATGTCGAGACGTATCTCGGCGAAATCTACGTCTGGAGGCACTGACTTTTCTGCTATACTAACGCATATCTTCGGAAGCATATAACTATCACCCCTAATGTGCTATGAAGGCGATGTTACGCGCTATCGGTTTTTTACCACAAAGACACAGAAGGCAGCGTAGAAGAATTTCGGAATAGGATTTTCTACCACAGAGGCACGGAGAACACAGAGAAGAAAAAAAACAATTGCTGTGGGATTCTCCCCCAGACCCCCTTTTTTCAGTGACCAGTGACCAGTGAATAGTGTGATAACTGATAACTAATAACTGAACATTGAATATGCCCCTAGCCCGCCCTATATTCTCTCTGTGTTCTCTATGGCTCTGTGGTGAAAATTTCCTACTCCGACTCATAACAAAGGTTTCCTCGTAAGATAAGTGTGTAGGCGTCGTACATCTTTGGCTATTTTGGAGAACTGTTGTGGTGTAAGAGCTTGTTTGCCATCGCATAGTGCCTCGGCGGGATTGTTATGGACTTCTACGATGATGCCATCGGCTCCTGCCGCTGCTGCTGCCAGTGCCATAGGGAGTATTAGTTCTGGCCTTCCTGTTGCGTGTGAAGGATCGACGATGACGGGAAGATGTGTAAGAGTTTTTACTGCTGCTACAGCGCCGAGGTCTAGGGTGTTGCGAGTATATGTTTCGAAGGTACGTATTCCCCTCTCGCAAAGGATGACGTTGGGGTTGCCTTCGGCGAGGATATATTCTGCGCTACACAGCCATTCTTCTATTGTGGCATTAGCTCCACGTTTTAGTAGTATAGGCTTCCTCGTCTTACCGACTTCTTTTAATAGAGCGAAGTTTTGCATGTTACGCGAGCCGATCTGTATGACGTCGATGTCTTCGGCAATAGCAACGTCTCTGGTGTCTAGGATCTCTACGACAATGGGCAGCCCTGTTGTTTTTCTAGCTTTTTTTAAGATCTGCAGTCCCTCATTTCCCAGCCCCTGAAAATCATACGGCGACGTTCTGGGTTTGAAGATGCCACCGCGGAGCATGTCAGCACCGCCGTCTTTAACGGCTTCTGCTATATCAAGCATCATAGTCTCGCTTTCTACCGCGCAAGGACCCGCTATCACAGCAAAGCCTCCACCAATAACTACATCGCCGATGCGTATCGTCGTCGGAACCTTATCGCCAAGTGCTACATGTTTACAATCTTCTATCGTCATAATTAATTTTGCTCGCTAAACAAACTTAGTTGCTTCGTTTCATCAACGGTTTCTAAAAAATTCTCATCAGAAATCACGCTGCGTCCTAGTTCTTTTTCCGTTTCTTTTCTTGCATTACCAGCCACGCTGCCACCGCGCTTGGCGACTTTTTTATTTTCTGGCATACCTCTTGGTTCTTCTTTATGCGAGATTTCCGTCGTAACTTTCTCGCCGAGCATTGTGAAGATAAGCTCGAAATCCGTCATATTGTCTCTCAGGTTAGCTTTTGACTTGGCAGGGATGTTTTTGTGTTTTTTATACTCGCAAGGAGTCATTCCAAAGGTCGCCTTAGAAATCTCTGCTGTAAGAATTGCAAAATCTTGTTGATGTTCAATGCCACGCTCTTGCCATTCGCCTGTTAAGTTCTGGCGGATGGCCATCCCGCGTAAGCGCTTGTCTATCCAATCTTTAGGATACCCTTTTTTCTCATACAGCTCTTTCATACGCTCTTGGGCAAGCTCGGGATTTTCTATCTCATCAAGCCGTTCCTTACCAACTTTTGCAAACCAGCGTTTGAATGGCTCGGCTTTCGGAGATGGGATGGATTGAATGATACGAAAAACGTCTTTGGTATTTCCTGCAAGTGTTTTTCTTTTTTTTCCTGTTTCAGTTAACATTTCTACCTGGGGACATTTTGTCCCTAGGTAAGCTCCAAGTTCTTCGTCTCTTTTACGAATTTTTTTCAAATAATCTGTTGGATTGACGCTTTCTATTAATACGCCAACAATATCAACCAATGAATAATACCAATCATCATTGTGCCAAGCCCGTCGAATTTTCCGGCTTCTGAAAAGGACTATTTTATTCTTTTGCTCTGGTATATTTTTCATAATTCGCCCCTTGGTAATATTCCTAAAAACAGTAGCTATTATCTATCATTTTCAATTATTTTACCAGTAATATGGAAGAGAGCATTATAATATCTATTAAGGTCATCCCCAAGGCGAGCCGCAATGAGATTGTTGGCTGGCATGGCGAAGAGCTTAAGGTTAAAGTGACATCGGCTCCGGAAAAAGGACTGGCTAACAAGGCCCTTACAGCTTTTATCGCTAAAGCGTTAAAAGTCGCGAAGTCTCGGGTTTCTGTTGTCGGCGGTGAAACGAGCCGTCATAAACGTCTTTGCATCGAAGGCGTCACTGTTGATTATATCGAAAATATTTTGGGATCGCCAAATAAGAATTTACAGAAAAACGCAGGAAGAGTATAAAGTACTTGCGTTCTTGGCATTTACGATGTAGAACATAGTAATAACGATATATTCTTTTTTTGAGAGGGTTTAATATGACGAAGATCCGAAGGTTTTTGGCATTCTTTTTTTTCATTGCCGTCATGGTGCAGTGTTTCCCTGCGACGCTCGTCGCCGAGTATGGTTCTGGTGATATCGTCATACCTTCTAAAGCTGTGCCATTGCCTCGAGAGTTCTCTTCTTACAATGATGACCACATAACGTCGTTATGGGAGAAGGTTTCTTCTCGTGCTCGTGAGGAGCCAGTAAACCTTATCGCGAGCATCATCTTCGCCTGTGCTATCATCCATATGTTCTTTGCTAGGAAGTTGTACCGTCTTGCGTATCGCCTTGACGAAAAGCATCGCAAGAAGCACAAAGTCGATATTGGCGCGAAAAAAATCCTTGGAGATCATGGCAAGCCACGCCCTGTAAATTTCGTTGCGCAGATATTATATTTCTTTGGAGAGGTAGAGGTTATCTTTATGATATGGACGATACCTCTCGCCCTTCTTATCGCATATTTTTACAACTGGGACACTGCCTCCTGCTACATTAACGGAAAATCGTTCCGCGAGCCTCTCTTCGTTGTCGTCATTATGGCTTTGGCGGCGACGCGTCCTATCTTGAACCTTGCCGCCGACACTCTCCATGGCATAGCACGCTTTTTCAACAACACTCCTATGGCGTGGTGGTTTACGATTTTGACTGTAGGCCCTCTTTTAGGTTCTATCATCACCGAGCCTGGCGCCATAACGATATCGTCAATTCTTATCGCCCGCCAATTTTATCGTTACAACCCTACTACGAAGTTCGCATATGCTACTATGGGTCTTCTTTTCGTTAACATCTCCGTAGGCGGTGTTATGACACATTTCGCTGCGCCACCGGTCCTTATGGTAGCGCATCTATGGGGGTGGGATACGCCCTTTATGTTCGCGCATTTCGGCTGGAAAGCTTTGATGGGGATCCTTCTTTCCAATACCATCTATGCTTATTATTTCAAGAAAGAATTCTCCCGCATAAAGCTTACGAAAACGGTGCAGCATCATGGCGACCGATTACGTCATTATATCCCCAAGGAAGATCCTGTACCTCTATGGATTACCGCTGTACATATCTTTGTTATGTTCTGGACGATATATAATGAAAGTTATCCTGTCGTCTTTATAGGGATGTTTTTGCTGTTTATGGGTTTCCACCAGGCGACGAGGCCATACCAGAATGAATTAACTCTTAAGCCTTCTGTTCTTATAGGCTGTTTCCTTGCAGGTCTTATCATCCACGGAGGTCTTCAGGGGTGGTGGATAGATCCTATTCTAGACTGTCTTGGTGAAAGGGCTCTTCTGTTGTCGACGGTGGTGATGACGGCTTTCAACGACAATGCTGCGATAACATATCTGAGCACTTTCAATACACATTTTACTGATACCTTGAAGTATGCCGTCGTCGCCGGCGCTGTAGCTGGTGGTGGCCTTACTGTTATGGCCAATGCCCCGAACCCTGCAGGCCAGCTTCTTCTTAAGAAGTATTTCCATCGTGGTGTCGCACCGCTATACCTTTTCTTCGGCGCCGCCCTTCCTACAGCTATACAGGTTGCGATGTTTATGTTTCTACCTAATTTATAGCGTATATGGATAGCGGATAGGCAGTTATCAGTTATCAGTTATCAGTTATCAGTGAAAATGCTCCGAACCCCGAACTACACAGCGTAGCTGCGTTAACGCATCCATGAATCTTCGCTGTCTACGTCACTTTCGCTGTCTATGCTGCAGCTACTGTGATCCGTCCTTAACGACCAAAAGTCCTTCTGTTCCTGTTCCCGCTCTCGTTCTTTTCCCTGTTGCTGTTTTAGTTTTTTTCGCAGACCAAAAATCGAACCTATTGAACCAAATCCTAACGTCCTTCCTGGAGTTGGCGTTATCGACGCAGAACGACTACGATCTGGTGAAGCTAGCATTGAGATTTTTTCTTGTATCGAAGGCCTTGGGACTTTGTCGATACTTTTCAAGTCTGTTTTTCTTTTGCGCCATAATTCAAGCTCTTCGAAGAATTCATCGTAACCATCTTTTATTTCGAAACCACTTTTATACGGCTCTTCTTTGATCGGTTTTTCTTTTATTCCGCGCTCTACTATTTTTTCGAGTTCTGCTTCAAGCTTTGCTGCAGTCTGTGCTTTTTCTATTTCGCTCTCTGCTCTTCTTTTGCGCTCTGCTTCAAGCCGCTCTACTATTCTTTTGTTCTCTGCTTCGATCTGTGCTTTTTCTTTTTTGTGCTCTGACAAGAACTGTTCTTGAAGACTTTCACAACGTTTTTCTAATTGTCCAATACGATTTTCATCTACGCATTCTTTTAAAGAATCGCGCCTTCTTCTGGAAAAACGTAGCCTTGATCTTTTTAACAAGGATGACGACGTTGCAGAGTATTTTTTTAAGCCGCTTTCTTCGATTACAGCAGGGAAGCCCAAACCGCCAAATCCGACGCCACGACGAAAACATCTTTCCGCATGAGCCGCTTCTTGACGTCTTTTTTGAAGCTGTCTTTCATAAACGTTGACTCTTTCTCTTCTCCATATTCCAAAACAGTCTTTACTTCTACTATCAACATAGAAAGCAGCAAAATCAAATTCATTATGACTTTCCGAAAATGCCGCTAATTTTATGATGCGATGCGAATAGTTTGGTAACGACCCAACTTTTTCTATCTGTGTTTTGCCGCTCAAAGACGATGTTTCCAGCTTCCAAAAAGCAACGGTGTTATGCAGACGTTTATGCGTAACTCTTTTAATCACATCTTCATCGTTAGATTCAAACCCCATAGCGGTGACTATAAAATCTTTGTGCCATACGATGTCACACACCTGAGCATCGGCGCATATGCGGCTTACAGGTTCTTCGCTGTCCTCGCTTACATTAAATATTTGTATTCTGCAGTCCTTTGTTCCTCCTCCTGTAGCCAACAAATTTCCTCCTTGAGGATCCCATGCCAGAGCTTTTACTCCTGCTTCATGGGCATATTCTCTTAACGGCTTGGGATTGTCATCGCCAAGCGTGCTTGCATCATAAACCTTAACAACGTTACCGTTAAAGCCCACTGCAAGATATTTTCTGTCGGGAGACCATAACACTCTACATATTTGTCTTTCATCGGTGTCAACAGTCCAAATTTCCTCTAATTCTTTTCGTTCTTCTGATACTATTGTTTCTTCTGATTCTTTTAAGCGGTTTATGTCAAAACCTATCAACATTCCCCCAGCATCCAATGTAAACTTTTCTTCATCCTGCCAGTCTATAGAATATACTTTTTCTTCTTCTTCATCGGACCATGTTTTCACTACCTTATTTTCATGACGATCCCATATCTTCACAACTCCTTTAGTGTTGCTTACAGCAAGCAAGTTTCCTGAGGGTGACCACGATACCGACGTTATATAAAAGCTGTCGTCACTAAGGTCTTCCTCTAAATAACCTAGGTTTATTTCGGTTTTTTTACCGGTATCCCTATCTAAAACAAAACATTTTTTTTCCGAAGCTAAAGCTATACAATTATTAGTGCTCCAGTCTATGGGATTGGAATAAAAATCAGCGACCCATGGAATTTCATATTTTTCTATCGGTGCGTTCGGAACTGTCCATTCTGCGACAGTTGGGCTTTTTTTAGGCTGCACGACATCGCCACTAAAAACACCTTCTCCAGCGGATATACCAAGGGTGTCTTTATATACTCCAAGAGAATTAGAACCAGGATCGGAAACGCCACGGTACGCCATAAACCCTTGCGCACGGGACATATTTCCACGAGGAATCATATGCCTATCAGAAGGTGGCAAAGGCGTAGCCAAAGAACGTTCAAGCGGAGAAATACCAAACGACATAGTGATATAACCTTTTGATTTTAAAGTAATTATAATAACAAAAAAATCTTTTAATGTAAAGAGAAAAGTGTCGATTCGTTTGGCGATACCATGCCTTTTCCGGAGTCTATGACGCGTGCCGTTGCTTTTCCCATGCTGTCACGTATCGTGATATACGAGGGAAAATATGCTGGATATGTGTCGTTATCTTTGGGGAGGTATATTTCGAAGTCTTTGTTTGAAAGTTCCGTACCATCGGAAGGCCATATAGAATGCCAAACTTCGAAGTCTACGCCTTTAACTACGGTGCCATCGACGATCATCCGTGGTTTCCATAAGGCACGGTCGTCATGCCCTCCTTCTGTAGGAGGCGGGCCTATACGACGAAGGTTCTCTTCAGGAACTGGCGTGTAATCTAAGGTAAGAAGCGTTGAGAGGAAGGCGTCTGCGCCGGAGACGTCTAGCCATCCATGTCGCAAGAAAGAATAGCAGCGTGTAATAGAGCCTGTTTTACGGTCTATGGCATAGATAACCCATGACATAGCATGTGGGGCGTCGTTTTGTATCCACTCACGCCACTCTGACTTGGGAGAGCGGCTTGCGGGGACGGTCACCTCTTCGATATAGATGTTTTCTGCGTCATACGAATGTATATGGAATAGAAAGCGCGTCTTGCTGTGGGCAACAACGACGTATTCCCCAATATCGGCGCTGTTGAGGTTGTCTAATAACGACAAATTATTGGCGGGATAACATGTGCCGCATATAAACAAAGAAAATGCTATAGTATAAAAAAATGTCTTCATTGGTATAGATGATAGTCTATAAAAACTATAGTTATCAACATGTTTGTAACAGAGAAAGGAATTTGGTAGCTTCGTTTTTTTTATATCGCGGAAATCTATGGGTCTTCCCTAAAGCTTTGATATACAGAGGATTATAAGCCAGAGACGTAAATGCTCTGTTTTTTGTTATATATACAGTTTTTTTGAGGTCGTGCTTTATGCGTTTGTTATGGACAATGTGCTGACAGTTTTCCCACAACAAACACCTCTTTACCGCCAATATCTTACATATTCGTGGCAACAAAAGGCGTAACTATTGTGTGAATGTTTATTTTTTTATTGGTAGATAAAAAAGTATTCTTTGGTTACAATCTTGGCAAAACCAAGGTATTTTACTATGAGAAAGAAGTATAGTATTGGTCGTTCGCGGCGCATTTTACGTATGGGTTATGAGTTATACCGCAAGAAGCGCAAGAAGCTTTCTCTTGAAGACCGCAGTGCTTTAGAGTCTCATATTAAGAACCTTGAATCTGCCCTTACTGACCGTGACCGTATACTTTGTGACGAGCATTCTCGTAAGGTGGAGTCCTTTTGTCATCGTCCTATATTACGTAAGAGTTTATTTTCTCATATTTTTGAATTTTGTTTTGCTCTTCTTTTTGCGTTAGTGATAGCGACGGTCATCCGTCAGATGTGGTTCGAGCCTTACGAGATTCCTACTGCTTCGATGCGTCCTACTTTCAAGGAGCGCGACCGTCTTATTGTCACGAAGACGAATTTCGGTCTTAACATTCCGATGAAGCCCGATCAATTTTATTTTGATCATTCTCTTGTTCAGCGTGGTGGTACAGTGACTTTTACTGTTGAGGGCATGAACAACATTGCCGACCAAGACACGAAGTATTTTGGTATATTTCCTAGTAAGAAGCGTTATGTCAAGCGTCTTATTGGCAAGCCTGGCGATTCTTTTTATTTTTACGGTGGTCTTCTTTATGGTGTCGATGCTGAAGGCGAAGATATTATCGATTTCCGCGAAGACCCTTTACTTTCTGATATCGAGCACATACCTTTCACTGTTTTCGATGGATTCACTAATGCCAATATTTTTACTGCTAGCGAGCGTTCTTCCTCTCGCAGCGCTATTTTTTCTTTTTTCGGCGAGCCGAGGGCTCGTCTTCGCACTTTCGGTAATGGTGCTGTCTCTGGTGAGCTTTTCGTCGATGGTTCTTGGGTTGAGGAGGATCATCCTTTAGACGCTGACCGTTCCGACCGTATTACCAAGTACAGTGATTTCTTTGGCATCAGGAACTTTGCGATGTGTCGTCTTCTTACCCTCAAGGACGTTAAGCTTTACACGAATTTCTCTCCTGAAGACCTTGACGACGGCATTTTATACCTTGAGATCAGCCATACGCCTTCGTTGACATATCCTAAGCCGCAGGCGTGGCCTGCTGGCAATGGTGCTGTGATTACGAAGCTTGAATCTCATAGAAGCATTATCGCTTTGGATCGCCGACATCTTGATGTCATCATGGAGAACATGTATACGAGTCGTTTTGTAATAAAGAACGAGCGTGGCGATTTATATAATGCCGAGGGTCAGCATTTCTCTGATTCTTCGCCTTCTTTTCCTGGGATCCTTCCTGGCACTTATGAGTTCTACTCTGGTTCCTGTTATAAAGTTTCGAGAAGCGGCGTCACAACTATCCTTCCTGAAGACCATATTCTTTATAATGATTCTCCTGACAACATCAAGAAGCTCTTCAACCTTGGTATGGACATGCATAACAGGTTCATGCCTTTTGACCGCAACCGTGCTTTATTTCCTTTGCGGTATGGTTATTTCCGCGATGGCGACTTATATCTCCTTGGGAAGCGTTTCCTCGCCAAAGACGACCCTGCTCTTCTATCTTTCCATGAACGCGAGCGTCGCCGTGCTGCCGATGCTACGCAGTATGCTCCTTATGTTGCTTTCAAAGACCATGGCCCTCCTATCGATGAAGACGGCAATATCGATATTGACTTCATCAGGACATTCGGCATCACCGTTCCTGATAAGGAGTATCTTGTTTTGGGTGACAACCACGCCCACAGTGCCGACAGCAGGTTTTTTGGGTTCCTTCCGGAGTCGAACATCCGCGGAGCGCCGTGGAAGATATTATGGTCTTATGGCGATCGGTGGGGCTCTCCTAACCAGCCTTCGTATCCTTTCATGACACTACCACGCCTTATGGTGTGGGGTTTTGCCGCTTTTATTGCCGTTATTTCTTTGCTTATACGGCGTTATAGAAAGAAGCGTTTTTATAGCGTATAGATTGCAATAGCGGATAGTGATAGCGTAGAGCGGATAGGAATATACTACCACGGAGCCACGGAGTTCACGGAGAACAAAAGTTTAAAAGAAAAAAAGAACTGGCTGGGGGAATCCCCCAGACCCCCATTTTTGATCGGTGAACTGTGCGGCGTAGCCACATTTCAATATTCATAGTGTAGCCTAGAAATATTTCATTGTCATTTTCAGTGATGTCGCCTATATGTATAGTATAACTATAAATATAGGCGGTATGAATATGGATTCTACAGGTTCTGGATCTTCAGGAAGAATAAGCCCTAGTCTTCAGGGTTCTGGCATAGACTTGAAATATGGGAAAAATATCAGCGCTATCGACAGTCTCGTTGGCAAGATTTCGGAGGTCTTAACCAGCCATTCTGAAGAGAGTCCTATTTCACTGGGAAAACATGACTTCGTACAAAAGCATGAAGCAATGGTTACATGTATGAAGGCTCTTAAAGAGCGTGTTTATTCCGAAGGGTCCTCCCTCGAAGACATTAGCGATGCTGCCAAAGAGGCACGCTCTGCCGCCGAAGAGCTACGGATAAATCTCGGAAGCCTCGACGACGGGACAGTCAAACAAAGCATCGAAGAAGACTTAAAAAATCTTGAAGAACAATGTTTAAACTTAACTTTAAAGACGTCCCTTATTCGCTTTGAAGAAGAACTCAAAAAATATGCCCAAAGCACATCTCGCAAACCACCGGCATCCTCTTCCGTCGTTAGTGCCAACTTAGAACAATATTCTACAGAGCGTTTCCATAATATTCTCATGCAGGGGCATACGAGCAACCCCATGCGATGCCTTGAACGCAACCTCGGCCATATCCTTGGAGATTTCTTCATTAAAGAAGATTACCGTTTCGAAGGGAATACTTCCTCGCAGACACTTTCCATGATGGAAGCTTTATTATCGACTTTCAAATCGGGGACAGACAAAGAAAAAGCAAGCATAAGAGCTATGAGCCACTCAGAACAAGTCGTTGAGGACATTAAACACTGCCAAAAGATATCTGATCTCGTCGATAGAGGGCGCTCCAAGACAAAAACCGAGGACCTTTATCCTCTTATTGACCAAGCCTTGAGTGCCGTTTCCAAAAATATCAGTCTCTACAAAAGATCTCTTATACCGGGAGGTTTTCCCAAACATGCCATGTTGTATGAAGCAATAGAAGATGACGGCGGAAAATATTCTTTGAAAGTGTATAACACCGGCGCTGGATTACAATATCATACGCACAAGATTTTTGCCGGCAAAAAAAAATACGAGACCTGTCTTAAATATGATTATGACAACAAAGAGGCTTGTCTCAGAGACATCAAAACACTGCTTACTATTGTGATGACTTCCGAAGCATTGCAGTCGAAAAAATACTCTGCAGCTGATATCTATGATGGTGTTCTTCGCGCTAGGCACTTCACGGTGCCTTCGCAGGGCAACGACGATATGATGATGATACCACAGCGCGCCGGCACTTGTTCTTGGTATTGCCTTGTTGCAATGATGCGCCCTCAATTCAAGGAGAAAAAAAGCTACCAACAGTGGAAGTGTCTCATGCGTTTGCGCGTTTTGCGTGAAGCGTACAATCTTCTTAATAATCGCTCCGATGCCAGCATGGAGGCCGTGAAATTCGTTCGCAAGGGCGCCGAAAAGTTGTCGAATTATGTCTACAAGCTGTGGAATTCCGACGACGCACATTCCGTACTATCTTATGACGACGCTGTTGAAGCCTTACAGACGATAAAAACCATAATGGCATGGGCCTCCGAAAAAGAGCGTGTTGAGCTTGTCGGAAGCGACCCCTCTGTTTTTAAAGGGCCGGTTACTGAAGAGAAGGGCTTGTGGCAAAAGAACATCGAAAATATTAAGGCCTACTTTTCTCGATATGTAAAATTTCGTGCTGAAAATCCGCCAATTATCGACACATTACCACCGGATCTATCCATTAATGTCACATCAGCATCCGCTGAAGAAACCCTTCGAGAAGCCGTTGGTTACTGCTCTTTTTTGAAAAAAAACGGGAACGCTCAAGAAGCGGCTATTTTCGCTCGACAGCGGCTGATAACGCTACCTCCGCCAGCACATGGCGATAAAGATTCCTTATGGAAACAGGTCGAAAATCCCATGGCGTGTATGCGTCAAATTGAAAAGCTCTCGCAATGGTGCATAAGTCCTTCTATGCAGATGAAAGACCAGCCGCTTGCTTCTTATATGGCATATGCTATCGCTGACAAGCTTGCCGTGACGCATGAGGAAAGGACTGGAACTCCAGAACAATATAGAATAAGTCAGCATACATTATATTGCGAACCTCTCAATGAACTCTACACCGACAAGCTTTGCTCGTATTCTTCACAAGAAACAACATCGTTATCGGGCCTTTTAAAATATTTCGCCGAAAGAAACGACGGTTTAATAGGCGGGAAACAGGCGATGTTTCGTCCTAGGATAGGCTACGGCATAGCTTTTCTCAGAACCGAAGAAGCTTCGTATATGTCGACATTCCTAAGAGGAGAAAAAAATATCACCAATGATGCCAAATTACAGCTCGGGGTCGCTCAACTTTTTCAAAAGATGCGAGAGGGCGATGACTTTAAGATTTCTGTGAGATTTCAGGATGGAAACTATGATAGTTTTCAAACAGATCAAGTTTGTTTTTATAAAGAACTTCCTGAGGAGTTTCGCATCTTACGAGAAATTGCCTTAAGAAGTTCTGTCTCTGCATCTGTAAAAGACGCCGCTTCCGCTGATGCAATATGTTATAAAGCAAGCGCACAATATAAGCCCTCTGTTTCAAAAGAAATTATCGAAGAGCGTGGCCGTGTCCCTGCTTACGAATTTTTAGACCTCGACGAAACATATGTTACGGTTGAATACTTCTATGACGACCGCCTTTTATTAGACAAGACTAACCCCTCTTTTGAGAGCCCTTTAATACAAAAATACAGGGAATGCGGCGATCAGCTTCCTCAAAAACAATCGTCTATAAAAACAGCTCTTCTTTCCAGACGCGAAGAAGGAGAGATATTACAACAGGAAATTACGCCACTAGAAAGGGCTCTTAGCTTTGTTCGTTCTCAAGAAGTTTTACAAATATCTAATCTTATAGAATATTTTGAGAGCTCTCCGAATAAATTCGAAGATGAAGATTTCCGTTTGTTTTTCGAGCTAATACTTTTCGAAAAAGGCTTTCTGACAACTCGCCTTAAAGAAGAGCCTGACATAGCTCGTCAGCTTCTCAATTTTATGCTGAAAGCCAAAGATCGCTATAGTGCTATGGATAACACTAAAGAACTTCTTTTCTGCATACACATCATACAGAGGCTCAATGAATATGTCATAGATGCCTTTCCCGAAGACACTGCCAAAGGCGAAGATATCCGTCATTTATATGATCATACTATATTTCATTCTGAAGATAGCATCGTCAATTTTTTACGAAAACGTCGCGATGACATCCAAGACCCTAAAGAGAAAAATGCTATATGGCAACAGCTTATCATGATGTATTCCCGCTGTGATATTCTCGATGAACAAATGATGTCCGACACTCTCGTTGGTGTAGCACACATAAAAGACTACGGTGTTGCCGAGAAATATCGTGATAGCCACATCGAACATGAGATGAAAACAGCTCTTCTTCATATAACATCTCGCATCGAGGACGATAAACTCAGCGATAATATGGTGTTAAATATCTTCCGGCAGTGTCTTCCTTCTCAGCTCCCACAGTCAGATGAAAAAGATAGGTTTACTATTGAAAAAAAGCTCCCTTTTATTATTGTAGAAGACAAAACGACAGGGACATCGTATCATTACAACGCTCTTAACGGCATAATTTATGTCGACGGTGTTGCCATCCTCAATAACCACTCTCGTTTTGTTGGCGATCCCATGTACAAAAAACTCTTCGGCGATAAAAAATTACACGGTGTTTCGGAACAACAAGCCGACTTCTTTACTTACTGTAATTATGATTCTTCGTTATATGGTCCTCTCGAAATATATGCCCGCGAAAAAGGAATTGTGTGTATAAGACGAAGTATCGGAAGTGAAAAATATTCGTTATTAACAGCAATACAAGTAGGGAGCCTTCCACTACCAATCCCTTTACGTTCGCAACAGTATCTTCATTGGGTCAACGAAAGCACCGGCAATATCATCATCTGTGACAAAGCGATGAAAACCGTTTATACCATAGACGATGATGCCTTAAAACATGCTGAAGACCCTAGTCTTTCTCTTACAAACCTCTTCACCGACAGTGAAAAGCTTTCGCAGAAACGTTTCAGCTCAATTTGCTCTTTTTTCGACCCCGAAGAAGCTGACAAAATATATCCGCGATATCGCTTCGAAACATCTCAGTGCACCCTTGTCTGGAAAAAGGACGACTCTCCAAATATTATAGAGTTCCCTCGTTATGTCGACAAAAAATCTTCTCGTCTTTCATTCTCGTTAAAAGATGAGCGTTGGCATGCTTCTTTCGACGAAAGCTATTTTCTCGCCGATTCTGACAACGACGAACGGCTTAAAACCCTTCTTCGAAAAAATACTTTGCTTGCCAAGGGTCTCGATCGTTATCTCATCGTTACCGACGGCAAAGGATCATACAAAGCCATAATGCCGCGTCAAAAAGGAAGCGACGCCAATCTTGATGCCGACGCGACCTATGACTATATTATTGCCGATATCGATGATAACGGCAACTTTAAGGTTTCTTCAAAAATCGACGCTCTTTTCATGGCATATCAGCATCTGTACCATCGGGACTATCTCTCTGTATTGCGTTATTTACGGCAGGCGGAAAAAAATACTGTTTATTCTCCCGAAGAGCTTGGAGTATGTCTGTGGATATTATCTTCCCTGGAAGAAAATAAAGACCACGACCCTGAAGCGGCGTCATTACGAATATATGCAAGCCATACTATCTTCCAAAATGTCCGAAAGCTCTCGAAAAAGGAAAAAGCGTCATCAAAATATAAAGACTTTGTAACATATTGGAATAAAACTTTTACCACCTTATCTAGCAAAAAAATTCCCATAAAAACCCCTGACCAGCCATACGGAAACTTTTGGGGCGACCTCCGCCAGAATTTACAGGCATATTATATTTCGGCGCGCAATGTCGACATGGCCCTCGACTTCCGTGATCTTCTCGACCAAGAGACGCGTCTATCATTTTTTAGTATCATGATAAAACCTACCGAAGAGCAAAAGATCGCTTCAGATTCCGACAAGAAACTGTCCTTCGCTTGTATAGCGCGAAACGAAAAAACAAAAAAAGAATATCCTCTCTTGGATGAAGTAGGCGACGAAACTATTATACGCGAAATACTTAGCGCTTATGATGCCGTACATACTATCGATGGCTTCCAAGATGTCCCCAGAAAAGGCAAGTCGCCTCTTTTTATCGAAGATTCTCTACCAAGCCCTGAATATCCCCCTTTTCTTTATGATGTTCTTGAAACGTGGGACCTCTATTACTCTTCCTATGAAGGCAGTGTTGAAAAAATGTTTGAAGAACATCCCCCTCATTTTTGGCTACGTCCCGGCAAAGAGTTCCTTGAAATGTTTAAGGTTCTGTATCAGACGATAAAAAACGGCGAAACGCAACATTTTCCTTCCATCCGTCATATTATAAACCTCATGACAAATGAAACCGACCAAGAAACTGCTCCTGGTAGCGACGAGTATAAAAACAGGCAGCTCTGCAAAATACTATATAATACCATGCTTCTTGTCGAAAAAAAACAAGCATCTCGATTACCGAAATGGCGTGAACTAGAAGACTTTATTGGCACTAGTCACATTAGCGAAGATTCCAAAGACTATTTTTGGGAAACTCTCGAACAAGAGACCGACGGTCTTCTAGGGTTTCCTCCTCGTGTTATACCAAAAGGCCTTACAGAGTCAACATCTAAAGGCAGCACATCGTATTTTAGTCTCTTAAAAACAGGGATTCAAAATATTCATAGTTTTACCCCCTCACCGCGAGAAATACGACCGCCATCGCAAAAAAGCGGGCATACTATCGTCGCTCATCAAGAAGAAGAGATCGAAACTCTTCTAACAGAAAATTATACAGCATTGTTAGCACGAACTATTTTTCATAAAAAGCCTGTTGCCGTACAGCATATTGATGAAATAGGACATTATTCTGACGACCAGCGTTCGCGTTTGGGTGAAACAGTCCCTACTGCAGCTTTTGCTGAAAGCCGTTTCTCTTTATTGAATGTCGACTTCAAGTATGGCTTATCTGAAAACGCTGCCGTTAATGCACAATATACTACTATTGAAGGGGTCGCTTATCATGATATAAAAAGAAGCCTTGTAGATCGAAGCCTGCACTTCGACAGCATAGCCTCCGAAAAAGAACAAGCTATTTATGCTCTTGCCAATAAAGAGCTTCCCAAACAAGAAGGGCAAACAAAAAAGGACCTAAAAATTTCGGGCAAGAAGCAAGAGCCTATAAGTATAGAACAATGCATGGCTGCATATTTGCACGATGATGACGGTGCTTTTATCAGCAGAAACATCGCTCTTGATACCGCCGATGTCGTTGCACTTCGTAAGATGATAACGACATATCTTCTTGCCAAGACACAGCAACAGCAGATACAGCGTTCGACAAAACTTCTCGATGCTATCATTGCCTGTGGCGAAGAATCATCGCCGAAGAGAAGTCTTCTCATCAACAGGCTTGCTATGACGATGAATGCTACACGCGCATATGATTACCACAGCCACCATGATTTTCTCGTCATGGAATATCAAAGCGACATCTTAATATGGCCTTCGCAAGCTGAAAAGCTTAAAGAGATCTTCGCCAAAAGTGATAATGGTGTTAAAGAGAAAGTCTTTCAAATCCTGATGGGTGGCGGCAAGTCAAAGGTTATGGGGATATTGGCGTCATTGGAACATGCCGATGGCGAGCATCTTTCCATGTATATGGTGCCGAAGTCCTTGTACGAGACGACTATAGAAGACATGAAAGCTATATCGGAGAGATCCTTCGGACAAAAAACTCATGGCATACAATTCAACCGTGAGCCGGAAGCGTGCACCGTCGAAAATTTCAAGGCAATACATGACACTTTAATAAAAGCCATTGAACGGCGGGAATATATCATAACGACGGGAGAGACGATACAGTGTCTCGAGTTAGAGCTTTATACAGAGCTCCATAATTACAGTCGTCTTGATTATGATGCGCGCTTTGATAGATATGATCAGACTATTCAACAGGCTATTAAGCATAAGAAAGTCTATTTAGAGCAGAAAATAAGGTGGTTGACGGAGATATTAAATATCATCAAGACTCGTTCCATAGCAACGATAGATGAGATAGACAGTGTGCTAGACTGCCGTCATGAAGTTAATTTCACTATAGGAAAAAAAGACGGTAGTTTCGATTCAGAGAAGATAGATCTCTTCGGAGAACTATTCTCTCTTCTAACAACATCCACTGTTGAAATAGATTTCAAAGGTGAAAAGCACAGCATTAAAGATCTTGTTGGACTTGTTCGCAACGAGCAATCACATCTTACAAAAGAGTCATACGATCAAATAAAACACATTCTCGCGGAACATCTCATAGAATATTTTATAAAATCTCTTTCTCCCAAAAGAGACGCTGACGTTTTTAGCGATAATCTTCAGCAAGCCTTGGTACTCAATAGAGACGAATTGGTGAGATATCTATCAGGAGACAGTCTTGCCACGCCTGAATTCCTTCAAGACTTATCTAGGGGATTCTTGAAAAGCGTTTTTTTAGCAGAAAGGAGCGAGTCCACGAGCGCTCTTGCTTTTGCCGAACTTATTGCACTGTCGCGGCATCTTCTCAATGAGAATCTTTATTCCGTGTTAAGCAATAAGGTTGACGAGCATTTCGGGCTGTCGAAAAGCTCCCCCGACAATTTATATGCCATACCATATGTCGCCAAGGATGTTCCTCATGAAGGCTCGCAATTTTCCGACAATTGGGAGACTGCAAGCAAGACCTTTATAACATATATCAACAAAGGCCTCGAGCGTCATCACGTCGCTTCATTTGTTGAAATGGCCTATAATGAATACAGCATATTAGCTTCTAGTGAAGAAGAGCTAGACCAAAAGAATGCGCTAGAACTCTGTAAATGCTTCGAAGAGGCTTTCGGCCATGATTTAAAATGCTTATCATGGGAGCGTCTTACTCCGGAATATAGGCAACAACTAGAAGAAGACCTGTGTGGTACGATACACGAAGCCCTTTCTCGTGGAGAAATCATTCCTCTTTTCCTCGATTTCATAAAAAAGGCTTTGAGCTCTTATGAATACCACAGTGAACAGCTCAACAGTTCTGCGATGGACCTTCGTGCTATATTACCCAAAATATATGGCTATTCTGGCACCGCCAACGTCAAAGAATCTGACCGCGACAAAAACCTCGGGCGTGTTACTGCCATGCTTTCCGAAGAAGACAATAGGATGATAACGCTCTGCGATGCTGTCGACACAAAAGATATCCTCGAGAAGACCTTCTCTGCATCGAAACATCCTGAAGAGATACATGCTTTTATCGACATAGGCGCTCAATTTAAGGGACAGACCAATGCCGAGATTGCCCGTGACATGCTCTCTTTTGTCCATGGGGAAAACCCTGACATACAGGGTGTGATATATTTCAACGCTGCCAACAAGCTGACTGTAATAAAACTCGGCGAAGAAGAGCACCCTATTGAGATAGGCGAGAGTGATGCAACAACAATAATGAAGAAGTCTGGGCTCCGTCCTGAGCAGCTTTTCACCTATTACGACCAGGTTCATATCACTGGCACAGACATCAAGCAGGCTCTACCTTCTCGCGCCATTGTCTCTTTCAGCGAAACTACAGTATTACGCGATCTTCTTCAAGGCATTATGAGGATGAGAGAATTCACTGCAGGCATACAACATGTAGACTTTGTCATGACGAAAAAAATCGCAGATACAATGCGGCGCATATTAGGCCTTCCGGAAAGCCAGTCTATATCAGTCGATGATATTGTTACATATGCCGAATTAAAAGCAATAACACGTCGCACTGAAGATTCTTTCCGCGAAAAAGCTCAAGAGATGGATAGCATCATAAAGCACCATATTTTTGCCAAGCTTATCGACACTAAGCTCTCTTTCAAAGACCGTCTTGGCATTTTCGATAAATTCGATTACGAAATTTTCATTCACAGAACTGGTCGATGCCAATATGACATGCATCATTCTCATAGTATTATGACCGACACTGCTACTGTTCTCAAAGCGATGAAAGATAAGAAGCTCAAATCTGTTCGAGAAAAAATAGAATTTATACAAAGAAGTGATGATAGTGCTTTATCGCCTCTCTTCACCGACACCATAGAAAATATAGAGAGAGACCTTGACGCTGCCCTTGCTAGAAAGCCTCACGACAAAGCAACCCCTGCAGAAGTAAAAAATCCTGCTAGCCTACAAAGCGAAGGCCAGTCTGTAGAAGTAGAACAACAGGTCTCAGTAGAAAAAGAGACGGAGAAGGAAATAGAACAAGAGAGCTGTTCTCCTGCCGAGGAACGAGGCATTAAGACAGAATCTCCGTGGGACATCAACCTTTCCACCGTCTCTAAATTGTCGGATATCGTTTCTCATGAAACCATGCGTTCAGTCCGTTCTCTTGACAAAACGCTTCCGAAGCGCTTCTCATCAGACATCTATGCCACAGATAATTTCCTTTCTGTTTTTGATGGCGACACCCCTTCGTTATATGAGCGTCCGAGTTACCACCTTCTTGCTCTCAAAACACAAGACAGCAACAAATGGTCCTTCATATATGTCTCTCAGAAGGAAAGCGTTGCTATTGCAGAGCAGCTTATTATACAAGCACAGGAAGACAAGGATCCTAAAATACAAAGCTGGCTTCTTATGCCTGACGGCTCGATAATACAGAGCGGAAAACACTCTCTTTCTGAAGCGGTTGCTGACGAATCTTCTGCCGAAGCTTTCAATATAGGAATGGCACAGACGCTTTTTGCCAGAACACATTTTGCTTTGCGCAACAAAAAATATGCCCATGAATTTTTTAATTGGATGAGGAGTGGCACATCACACAGGAAATCCTCGTTTAAAAAGGTCATTAAGAATATAAACACATATCGCGAACAGCACCTTGGGCTGGTTCCTGCAGAACACAGTCTGATATTAGGCAAAAGTGATGTCATCAGAACGATAGCTTCAGAACAGGCCTCGCCGAAGACTTTCGAGGGCGACTTCACAGAACAAACCGATGAAAAGCCAACAGAGCTCCGAATACATGATCTGACGAACAAACAGTTATTTCTTCTAAAAGACCCTGCTCTAATCAACGCATTACCCTTGAAAAAGCTTCGTTACATCAATCCTAAGAACTACGATAAGATTGAGGGGGTCCATAAGAAAGCGTGGTATTCTATTAATCGCGTCGCTAAAGGTGTTCTTGGAGCTCCTGCAAAAGTAGCCAGACTTGGGGCGTCTGGGGTGATTGGGGCGGCGTCTGGGGTGGTTGGAGCGGCGTCTGCTCTTAAGACCAAAGTCGTTAAGGTATTGAAATAAAGAGTTTAGCCTGTGATTGCGAGATATGGATATGGATGATTTTGCCTAAGTAACTAAAATCTATCATGGTATATAGACATCTGCGATGACGGGCATATGGTCTGAGGGGAAGTGTCCGCCGACTTTTGCTGGCTCTACTGCGTGTGCGATGACTTCGACTTTGTTGTTGATGTATATATGGTCGAGGATAACGCCTGGAGTCCCTATTCCGCGGAAAGGTATCACTGTCTTATCTTTTTCTTCGCTGGTGAACGTTGATATCGGCCCTACGTGTCCGAATTTCGCGACTTTCATCGCGTCTTTCATTGTCTTACGTGTTATTATCCTATCGATGAGGTCGCCATCGTAGAAAGGAAGGCTTTCGATATCGGGTCTGAATGGGAAGGAGTTGAAGTCTCCAGTAAGTATTATTGGTTCTTCGTGTGGGAAACTTTCTATGAAGTCTGAGATGAAGTGTGCGGAGTATTCTCTGGAGTCTGTGCTATAGAAGGCGAGGTGAGTGTTTATTATTACGAGGATTTTTTTTGTCTTAATATCGCGGAACTTACATACCGTGAGGAACTGCATCTGGTCGTAAGGGTCTCTGCTTGGGATGTCTGGGGTCTTTGAGATGAAGATGACCTTACCTTCGAGGAGGTCGTAGCGGCTTTTTTTGTAGAAGACACCATTTACCATACCTTCGTTGAGGCCATCGTGGGAGTCTCTGCCGTAGAAGGCGTAGGTATCGCCGATAAGGGCCATCAGGTCATCGGCCTGTCCTTGGAAGATCTCTTGGCTTCCGATGATGTCGGGGTTTATGACGTCGACAATTTTTGCTACGCGGTGGTAGCGTTTTTTCCAATGGTGTGCTTTATCGAGGGTATCTTCGCATATATTGAAGAGCATATTATAGGTGATGACACGGAGCTTCTCATCTTTATGGATTATCATCCTATTGATTTCGTCGAGCTGTGTTCTGGTGAGTTTCCCTATAGGGACGTTGCCTTTCTGTACGCGCTCGAACTGCGGCATTATCGATCCTTCTACGGAGACGCGCTTTTTCCGTATTGCGAAAGCTGCCAATGACAATGCTATTGCGATAACGACTATTACGTAGATCATGGGTTATATGCCTACATTTGTTATTACTCTTATATATAGCCTCTTCAAGAAATTTGTTGCTAGTAAATAAAAAAGGTCAGGGTCATCTCTATCCTACACGCCAAACGCTATAACTATACGCTATTTATGGCGATAGTAGTATTTTCGCCGTTGATATCCCATGGTGTTCCGGTACATTCTTTGAAGTCGACGTGTGTTGCGAGGACTTCGTTTGTGATATACTCTTTATGTACATCGAAGGCCTTTTTTACGGTATCTGTCGTATGTATTGTTATTTGTATCCTATCGCTGACGTGAAGTTTCGCGTCTCTTCTCATTGTGTTGATCTTATTAACGACTTCTCGTGCTATACCTTCGACGATGAGAGCTTCATCGAGTTCTGTCTCTAGTACGATGGTGATATCTCCGGCGTTTGCCGCTACCATCCCTTCGCGAACGTTACGTTCTACAGAGACTTCTTCGGCGGTGAGGGTATATTCTTCTCCGTCGAGGTTTATTGTTACGTTTCCGCCGTCGAGGATAGTCTGGCATTGTTCTTTGTTGAGGGATGCTATCTCTTTCTGTGCTTGTTTCATAAGTTTCCCTAGCTTACGTCCCAATACGGCGAAGTTCGGTTTTACTATGAGGTTAACGAACTTCTCTTCTTCGCTGCTGAATATCACGTCTTTTACGTTTAGCTCATCGGCGATGAGGTGTTTCTGGTGTTTTAGGAATGCCAAGACTTCGACGTCGTTAGAGACGACGTTTACTGCAGCGAGCGGCTGTCGAACTTTAAGTTTATGTTGTTTCCTTAGGCTATGGCCGAGTTTCACTGTCTGCAGGACGAGTTCCATCTCTTTTTCGAGTTTTGTATCGCGGCTGTCGTTATGTTGTTCTGGGTAGTCGCATAGGTGTACTGATGTTGGCATAGCGTCGGTGCGAAGATTTCTGAAGATATCTTCTGTTATGAATGGGATGAAAGGCGCTGCGACTTTCGTCAGCTCAAGGAGGACGGTGTATAGCGTAGAGAATGCTTCGTCACGGTCTGGTGTTCGTTTTTCTTCCCAGAAGCGTCTTCTGCTGCGACGTATGTACCAGTTTGTTATCTTATCGACGAAGCCTACCAGCGGTTCTACTGCGTTGTTTAGGTCGTAATCTCCCATCCCATCTTCGACGTCTTTTACGAGCTTATGCAGCGACGACAGTATCCATCTATCGATCTCTGTGTTTGGCTTTTTGTAGTCTTTTTCTGGGTCCCATGAATATATTTTGGCGTATGTCACGAAGAAGCTGTATGCATTCCACAGTGGTATCATCACCTGTCTCATGACGAGTTCTACGCCTTGTTCTGAGAAGCGCAGGTCGTCGCCACGGACGGCGGGGCTATGGAGCATATACAGTCGTATTGCGTCGGCGCCATATTTATTGATGACGATGCTTGGCTCCGGGTAGTTTTTCAGTCGTTTTGACATCTTATTGCCATCTTCAGCGAGGAGGATGCCGTTGACGATAACGTTTTTGAAGGCGGGCTTATCGAATAGTGCTGCTGACAGGACTGTTAGCGTATAGAACCATCCGCGTGTTTGGTCTAGGCCTTCGGCGATGAAGTCTGCGGGGAACGTTTTCTCTACGAGTTCTTTATTTTCGAAGGGGTAGTGATTTTGTGCGTATGGCATTGCTCCCGATTCGAACCAACAGTCGAAGACTTCTGATATGCGGCTATATTCTTTGCCGTCTTTCGTGAAAGTTATATCGTCGATGTAGTGTCTGTGCAGATCTGTTATCTTCTGCCCTGACAGTTTCTCTAGCTCTTCTATGCTTCCTATGACAATGATATCTTCTTCGTCATCGCTACGCCATATTGGTATCGGCGTTCCCCAATATCTATTACGGCTCACTGCCCAGTCTCTTGCACCTTCGAGCCATTTGCCGAAGCGTCCCTTTTTAAGGTGTCCTGGCGTCCAGTGTGTCTGTTCGTTTGCTGTGAGGAGCTTATCTTTTATCTTTTCTACGCCGATATACCACGATCTCATAGCACGATATACCAGTGGCGTATCTGATCTCCAACAGAATGGGTAACGGTGTCGTATTGTTTTGTGTGTGACGACGCGATTTTCTGCTTTCAGACGTTTTATTATATCTTTGTCGGCATCTTTTACAAACATCCCGGTGTATTCTGGGATTTTGTCTGTGAACTTTCCGTTGTTGTCGACGGGGCATACCAGAGCGATATCTTCGCGCATGCATGCGTAGAAGTCTACCTCACCGAAAGCTGGTGCGGTATGGACGATGCCGGTGCCGTCTTCTGTACTTACGAAGTCATCGGTGATAACACGGAAGGCGCCTTCTTCGCCTCTTTCTTTGAAGTAATCGAATAGCGGGATATATTTTTTTCCTTTGAGGTCTTCGCCGTAGAAGGTTTCTATTATGGTATAGTCTTCTTCGTTTTTATAGTATGCGCTGAGGCGCTCTTTCGCGAGGATGTAGTATGCGTCTTTGTCTTTGTCGTGGACTTTTACATATTCGATTTCAGCGCTGACGGTAGCGGCGAGGTTGCTTATAAGCGTCCATGGCGTCGTCGTCCATGCCAGCAGTGATGTTTTGGGGTCGTCGACGAGAGGCAGTGTTATTGTCAGTGAAGGGTCATCGACTTCTTTGTAGTTCTCCCCTGCTTCGAAGTTCGACAGTGGCGTCCCTAGTTTCGCCGAGAACGGCATAACCTTAAAGCCTTCGTATACAAGGCCTTGGTCGTACAGGTTTTTGAACACCCACCATAGTGTCTCCATGAAGGTTATATCCATGGTATGGTATGTGTGGTTGAAGTCTACCCATCGTCCCATGCGTTCTACGGTGTTCTGCCATTCTTTGGTATAGCGAAGGACGATGCTGCGGCATTCCTCGTTGAACTTGGCGATGCCGAAGTCTTCTATAGCGTCGGCGCCAGCAAGGTCGTAGGCTTTCTCTATCTCATTCTCTACGGGCAGTCCGTGGCAGTCCCATCCGAACCTTCGTGGCACGTGATATCCCTTCATCGTCTTATATCGTGGGACGACGTCTTTTATTGTCCCTGCGAGGAGGTGTCCGTAGTGTGGAAGCCCTGTGGCGAAGGGAGGTCCGTCGTAGAATGAGAAGGTGTTCTTCTCGTCGCGCTGTGCTATCGACTCCTCGAATATCTTGTTATCTTCCCAGAATTTCTGCGTCTTCTCTTCGCGTGCAGCAAAGGGCTCTTTTGAAACATCTTCAAACATAGTATTTTTTTGTACCTAATTATTTTTCTTTTCTTGTGTAGTATGCCCTAAGAATCTCGAAAAATCAATGTTATTTCACTATCATCCCGCTCTTCTCAATCTCTTCGGTGGTGGCGATGCCCATCTCCGTAACATGTGCTGCATTAACGAAAAATCCCGCTCTTTCGGGCATTTCCACCGACATCTCGTCGGGATTTCTTCCTACCATTAGGACTTCTAGGGCGACTTGTGCTGTCTTTGCGCCTAGTTCTTTATAGTCGACACTCGTTGCTGCCAAGGCGCCATCTTCTATCGTACCCATATCGCAGGCTATTACTGGCACGCCATATTCCAGTGCTTTAGCAGCGAACGTATGCATTATAGAGGTGAGAAGGTTATCTGCGGGGATGAGTATAGCGTCGACGTATGACGACACCTCTTCGACCTTCATCGTGATGTCTCCTTTATTGGAGACTTCGACTTCGAAGACATTTAATCCTTTTCTTTCGAGTTCCTGGCGCATCTCGTCTACCATGATACAGGAGTTTGTCTCTTTTGGGTTGTACATCAATGCAACATTATGCACTCCGGGGATAAGCTCACGGACCATGGCGATATGTTTTACGATATCGGTTTTATCGCTCATCCCACAAACGTTACTGCCGTCGTAGAGGATGCCAAGGTCTTCGGGCTTTGATATTGCTGCGACGAAGACAGGGCGCTTTTTCTCTATACATGCTATGCTCTGCAATGCTGGCGTCGCTATGGCATATATGGCGTCGAGGGTTTTGTCTTCGTGGAAACGTTCTGCTATAGCACGCGTTTCTTCTTCGGAGCCTTCGGCGTTCTCTATAACGAATGTTATGGTGTCGCCGACCTGCCGATGAATCTCTTCGATGAAACCTTCGCGGGCTTTATCAAGAGAATTTGTTGTTGTCGTCTGTATTATTCCGATAATCTTTTGCTGCGAATTGCCTTTGCTGTCTTTATAAAAAAGTACTGCGCTTACAACCAATGCTATTATCATTATCATCGCTATCGCTATGCTGTTTCTCTTCATCGTTCTTCCCTCGTATCCCTACTTTTTGCTATAGATAATAAAAAAACCCCGGTCACTCCTTTCGGAGGCCGGGGTTTTACTTTTTCGCTTTTTATCAGCTTATCATACCACCCCGGCGACCTTTTTTAATCGTATAATGACAATATTGCCAAGGTCGAAATCATTGGCGGCAAGAAGCGCTAAAGGCTGTGGTGCCTTCACCTGTAACATCTCATAATATGCTGTCGCTGCGCTTTTTGACATCGTTTTTTCTTTATTTGTAAAAATGTTAGTATATCATATCGATTTTTGTTCTGCAATATCTTATTTCTGATTGCAGCCTATTAACTGATGTCACGCACTAAGCCCTCTTACCCAACGCTATGGCGCTAAAGAAAAGATTCTGGGTCAATCAGGTTGCACTTTCATCACAGATGTGGTAATGTCAAAATAATTTATTATGAATATTGTAAGGATATATCTATGAAGCCAACAAAAAATGCTATGCCAAATAATATTGAAGAAGACTATATCAACGACGTCCCTCTTGAGGAGCTACAGAACAAGGAGTCTATTGATGATATCAGCGACCGCGATCAGATATCTTCTTCATACGAAACTCTTATGGAGGCTATTGTTGAAGAGAGCGAGAAGTTCCAGGAGTATTATCTATGGCTTGAGAAGAACATGCCAGCGTCGTTCTTTAAGAACGTCGATAAAGAAAACATTATGCTTATCGCCCATAGTCTTATGGGCTTTAATTTACAGAACTATTTCTCCGAGATAAACCTCCCTCATGCTGCTATAGTGATATGCTGTGACGATCCTGACTCAGACCTCAAGATTTTAAAAGACTATCGTCAGTATGGCATAAAGAACTACAGGACGTTTGTCTCTTTGAACCCCCTTGACATCGCCGGCGTCGATAAACACCTTCGCATTGGCATCTTACATTTCACTGAAGCTCGTTCTGAGGGACGCGAACAGTATCCTTTAGAGCTCAAAGAAGAGCTTAAGCGGCGCGTCAAGGAGCGCAACCCTTCTGTCGATGATGCCGAGTTAGACGCTCTCATCAAAGGTATAAACTCCCGTTTCCTTAAATCTCTGAGGCCTTCGCGTCTGGTCCTTGCTCTCGACATGTTTTTCCGTGCGAAGACCAGCGACATGTGTCAATGTGAGGTACGGTACAATGAAGACTGGAAAGAGAAAGACCTCCCTTCTATGCAGATAATGTTCGCCTGGAAAAACACGCCGAAGTACAACTTCTTATATCGTCTTGCTCATATTATCAACAGGCACAATCTTGTCATACAGCGTACCAATGCCACATACGTCTCTTCTAATGGTGACGACACCATCCTCGTCATGGGTATCGCTCTTCATGGCCGCGACAACAAAGCTGCGTGGGATGTTGCGGACATCACCGACTTCCTTCGTGAGTTTGTTACTGCGAAATTTTTCCCTGACGACGATAGTATTGACAGCGTCTTCGTCGCTTCTGGGCTAATTTCTGGTAATATGGGCAATGCTCTACGTATTATGCATACCTTCGTCCACCAGGCTCTTGTCCATGTCGATGCAAATCTATATACCTATGCCAATGTCGAAGAAGCCTTATGCCGCCATACTGAGCTTACCACTCTACTCCTTGAGTGTTTCGCGTTGAAGTTCGACCCCGCTACTGTCAATGCCACAGCATTCGTCAAAAAAAGGGAAGAGGTTCTTTCTCTTATCGAAGACCTCGATTCTGGGCAGGCCATCAACGACGTACGACGTAAGAATGTCCTTAAGATGGCGATGAGTTTCATCAGCAACACTCTTAAGACAAACTTCTATCTCAGCAACAAATCGGCGATAAGTTTCCGTGTCGACCCTCATTATCTCGACGACATCCCTTTCGACAGGGCGTCGAAGTTCCCTGAGCTTCCTTATGGTATTTTCTTCGTCAAGGGCATGCATTTCTTTGGCTTCCAGATACGTTTCAAGGATCTTTCTCGTGGAGGTCTTAGGACTGTTTTACCGCAGAGACAAGAGCAGATGCTTGTCGAGCGCGACAATATTTTCACAGAGTGCTACAACCTTGCCTATACTCAGCACAAGAAAAACAAAGACATCCCTGAGGGAGGTTCTAAAGGTATAATTTTCTTGAAACCTTTCAAGCAGCTAGACCTCGAGGAGAAGATCCTCAAGGGAGAGCTCCGTGCTGCTCATATTTCTAACGAAGAGGTCGAGAAGTCTTTATCGGCGTTCCACAGCAAGCAGAAGCTCGAATATTTATACCATGCGCAGCGTTCTTTTATCGAAAGTTTTCTTTCTATAATAAACTGTGACGACAATGAAGCTCTTCGCGCCGACAATATCATCGACTACTGGAAGAGACCAGAATATATATACTTAGGTCCTGACGAGAACATGCACAACAACGTCATAGAGTGGATAGCTGCGACTAGCAAGGCTGTGGAATACAAGCCTGGCGGTTCTTTTATCAGCAGCAAGCCTAGCGTTGGCATCAACCATAAGGAATATGGTGTAACATCTCTTGGCGTCAACACGTATATGCACGAAGTCTTGAAATATATGGACATCGACCCTGAGGTTGAGACTTTCACGGTAAAGATCTCTGGAGGCCCTGACGGCGACGTTGCCGGCAACCAGATATACAATCTATACAAATATTACCGTGACACTGCTAAGCTCATCGCCCTAACCGACGGTTCTGGTACGATAAAAGACGAGGGAGGCCTTGACCTAGAGGTCCTTGTCGGCCTTTTCAAAGAGGGCAAGCCTATAAACTGCTATCCTCCCGAGAAGCTTTCTGATGGAGGCTTTCTTCTCGACAAAAACACTACCCGTGACGAGTCGTCTTTCGTCAAGCAGACGCTATGCTGGAAGAAGAAAGGCGGTAATGTCGTCGAAGACTGGCTTTCTGGCAGTGCCATGAACAGTCTTTACCGTAACAATGTACATTCTATTTATGCTGACGTCTTCATCCCTGCGGGTGGGAGGCCAAGGACATTAGATGCTACGAACTACAAAGCTTTCCTCGACAAAGACGGCAAGCCTACTGCTAGGGCTATCATCGAGGGTGCGAACTTATATCTCACTCCTGAGGCACGCCGTGAGCTTGAGAAGCTTGGCACTATAATAATAAAAGACAGTTCTGCCAACAAAGGTGGTGTGATATGTTCTTCGTTCGAGGTACTTTGTGGTCTTGCTTTAGGAGAAGAGCTTTTCATGAAAAATAAAAAAGCTCTCGTCGCCGAGATCCTCGAGATCCTCAAAGGCGTCGCTTGTGACGAGGCGCTTCTTATGCTCGACATCTACAAAAAGAGTGACATGTTCCTTACCGATATCTCTGATAAGATCTCGGCGAATATCAACATGTACACATACCAGATCCTTGACTATCTCGAGAAGATCCCTCTCTCTAAAGACCCTAAGGACCCCTTTGTGAAGTGCTTCCTTAACTACTGCCCGAAGACACTGCAGAAGAAATTCCAGAAGCAGCTTCTTGATGAGATCCCCGACGCACATAAAAAGGCGATAATAGCATGCCGCATAGGGTCGCGTATCGTCTACGAATGGGGTCTCGACTGGGCTCCTAGCATCGTCGACGTCCTTCCTATAGTATGCCGTAACGAAGACATTATTTAATAGCGTATAGGAAGAGCGTATAGCGGATAGTTTGAGTTCGGAAAAGATTGACAATATTGATTAATTTAGTATAATATAATCTTCATGCATCAATAATATCATCGAGGATGAAGCATGAACTATTTTCTTAAATTACTGAAGCCTGCCCCCCATAAAACCGAGATTGCCGACGAAGATGTTCTTAACAAAACATTCCGTTATTGGCGTATCCGCATTTTATATACGATGTTCTTTGGTTATGCCGTCTTTTACTTCACTCGCATGACTTTTACTTTTGCTATGCCTGAGTTAAAGCCTCTTGGTTTTGACGAGGTTGGTTTGGGTTGGATTCTCACTATCGGACAGATAAGCTATGGTATGAGCAGATTTTTTAGTGGCATTCTTGCTGACAGGTCGAATCCCCGATATCTTATGGCTATAGGTCTTATGATTACCGGTGTGATAAACATTTTATTTGGGTTATCAACATCTTTGGTTCTCTTCATGGTATTCTGGGGCATCAACGGCTGGTTTCAGGGGTGGGGTTCTGCTCCGTGTCATCGTCTTATAACCCACTGGTATTCTCCCAATGAGCGTGGACGTTGGTGGGGCGTATGGAATACTGCTCATAACATAGGTGCTGCTCTTATACCATTCTTAGCGGTTTTCCTTATAAGCCGTAGTGGTTGGAGACTTTCGATGTATGTCCCCGGGATTATCGCCATCGTTGTTTCTTTGTTCATCATAAATCGCCTTCGTGACACGCCACAATCTTTGGGGTTGCCTCCTGTTGAGAAATGGCGTAACGACACTTCTGCTCCTCCGATACGTGGTGTTGAAAGGGAGCTTTCTACTAAAGAGATCTTATTCCAGTATGTTCTTACTAATAGGTATATATGGCTGTTAGCGGTGTCGTATTTCATGGTATATATCGTCAGGTGGGCGGTGATATCATGGTCGTATCTTTTCCTCGTCAACTCACAAGGATACAGCCATTGGCTTGCGGCGTTCTGTTTCTTTGGGTTTGAATTCGGAGGTTTCTTCGGTGGTATGCTGGCGGGGTGGTTATCTGATGTCGTCTTCAAAGGTCGTCGCGGCCCTGTCAATGCGATCTTTATGATAGCAATCGTCCCTGCGGTGTTATTTTTCTGGTATGTTTCTAGTTATGCAAGCATGGCGATACTGACAACGGCGGCGATGGGTCTATTAGGGTTTTTCATCTACGGCCCGCAGATGCTTCTTTCTGTCGCTGCGACGGAATTGTCGCATAAAAAATCTGCTGCTACTGCTGCGGGTTTTATGGGTGTCATTGCCTATGTCGGCAGTGCCATGACGGGAGGTCCTCTTGGACATATTATCAGGGACTTCGGATGGAACTATTATTTCATAATAATTACTGTTGCTAGCGTAGCAGGATCGTTGTGTGTTTTACCTCTGTGGTCGGTAACGAAGGCGCCGGAGAGAAAGAAAAAATCCGATTCTATTCCGAGCCCTGTGTAGCAAAGTATTCTTCCATCTTTAGCTCGTCCCATGCTGCTTTATATGCAGCCACTATTTCGTCAGGGATTTGTATGCCGCCTGCAGGTATTATTTTTCCTGCATTCTTATGATATTGTTCTACAGCAGCTCGTGAATATCCATATTCCAAAATCCGTCGTGCTGCTGTTTCTTTTCCTTTTGTTTTGTATAGGCAGCGCGCCAAGCCGATGATAGCATGGTCGTCATGACGATCTCCCATGGCTTCTATAGCCTCTTTAAATAGCGGTGCTGCTACATCATATTTCTTCATTTTTAAATAAAGTGCTGCTAGCTCTGCTTTATATTCTCCTGCTTCCCGTGGATTATTCTGCACTAGAGATTCTAATATTTTTGCCGCCTCTTTAAACTTTCCTTGTCTCTTATATTCTTTTGCCGTGGCATAAATGCCTTCTTGTTTTTCGAGACGTCTTTTCGGCTGAGATTCTATATTGATAGTTCCTAAAAGCCCCTGTTTCGCATCTTCCCATTTGCCTTTTTCTACTATGAAATCACACTCTATTAAATCTATTTGTTGTTCTCCGATAGCTTCTGGCGGTAGCGCTAACGGTTCTAGAGAACTTCCTTCTTCTACTATATTTGGCGCTGAAGGGCTTGGATAATTTCCTTCTACTACTATATTATAATAAGTGTTTTGCTGTTGTGGCCTATCGTATCTTCTACTGCCGCCACCACCAAAGAGAAGATATCCATCGATGAGACCGCTAGAATATCCTCCTCCTGTATTCCGCCGTGGAGGGGGCGATTTTCTTAGCCTAGGTACTTTTTTTCTCTCTTGTACTTCTCGTTTTATTTCTCCTGCCGTTATCACCAAGGCGGCGGCAATTACTGCTGCCACCACTATTTTCAGAGAAATCTTCCACCCTTTCTTTGTAGGCTCGAGTATCTCTTCTTTCCTTTCTTTAGGCTTGCCTGCTTGGACATAGTTGATGCGTGCTGCTATCAGTCCTGTAAGACCACCTACAGGCAAAGCTCCCAGCCCCACAGCGCCTAATACCGTCCAACCTACTGGTGTCAATATCGATGCTGTCACCAAGCCCACGCCGACGGCCAGTGCCGTGATTCCTGCTACAGAAGAAGCGATAGTACCTGTGATGGGTGCTGCGATCTGCGTCCATCGTGCTTTTTTAATAATGCTTGCCTTTCTTTCTTCTTGTGCTTGTTGATGATGCTCATGTCGTTGCACGTGTTCGGCAGAGAGCTGCTTTCTGATGACATTCAACACCGGAACCTGTTGTAACGGTTGTGAATATACAGAACCGGAGCCGCTCACAGAATTTGACGGTGTACCATCTTGTCGATAAACATTATCACTGGGTATTTGTCCGCTCATTTTTTGCCTCCTAAAGAGAATTTTTAAATGTTGTTGCTTCTTTGATGAACGCTGTTGCGTTGCCACGCTCTTGTGCTTCTTCTATTGCGAGCGTTAGCACCGTCATAGCTTCGTGGGTGTTACCCATTTTCGCCATACAGCGCGCACAACATATCAGTGGTGAAAGGTCTTCGTCATATTCTATTGCCATCATATATGCCATTACTGCCGAGGGATATTCTTCTAACGCTTCTTCGCTGAGACCAAGGGCGTACCAAAATCCTTGGATTGTATTATGAAGAGTTGTTAGCAATAAAAAGACATCTGCGGCTTTAGAGAAATTTTTCTCATCATAATGTCTCGATGCGCATTCGTAGAATGCCATCATCTCGTCATCATTAAAGCCTATATCATATTGCTGCTGTCCATTGTCGGTTATTTTTGTGAAGATATCTTCGTGGATTTTATGCCGTGATAGCAATGTTTCTGTTATTGGGTCTTCTTTCAGGATTTCCATCGCTGAGGCTATACGGTCGCGATACGTGTCAAAGTTGGCAATTGCTTTATCGAGAAAGGCACTCTTTTTATCGGCCTCTAAAGAGTTCTCTTCGTCGATAACGTCTACGAACTTATCGAGAAAATCCTGTACTTCTGCTTTTGCTTCTTGTTCTATCGTCTTAAGTTGTACATTCTCCATATCTCACATTACCTCCATGAATTTACGTTTGTTGTCTTCATTAAAGGGCAATCAGTTGTTATATACAACAAATTTTAACACACACAAAAAAAAAGCGTGGACTCGTATTGAATCCACGCAAAAAAACGGCAAAAAAAAGGCGCGGACTCATATTGAATCCGCGCAAAAAAAAAGCTTAGCGACGACCTACTCTCCCACGCTCTTGTGCGCAGTACCATCGGCGATGAAAGACTTAACTTCCGAGTTCGGGATGGGATCGGGTGTACCTCTTTCTCTATCGTCACCAAGCAAAAGAAGAAAGTGCTTATAGATAAGCGGCAGTATATTTAATACCACCTTTCAGTAACAAACGTTTTACCATTCACTGATAATAAACGGCTCTTGAGAAAAGCATATCGTATGCTTTCTCTTAACATATACAAGAGATGACGTTATGTCATTTCTTATAACAAAATAAAGATTAAGTCAATCGACCGATTAGTACTGGTCAGCTGAACACATTGCTGTGCTTACACCTCCAGCCTATCTACCATGTAATCTTCATGGGGTCTCATGGGATACCTTATCTTAAGGGAGGCTTGGCGTTTAGATGCTTTCAACGCTTATCCTTTCCAAACATAGCTACTCGGCAATGCCCTTGGCAGAACAACCGATACACCATTGGTTTGTCCACTTCGGTCCTCTCGTACTAGAAGCAGCTCCTTTCAAGTATCCTACGCCTGCAGCAGATAGGGACCAAACTGTCTCACGACGTTTTGAACCCAGCTCGCGTACCGCTTTAATTGGCGAACAGCCAAACCCTTGGGACCTTCTTCAGCCCCAGGATGCGATGAGCCGACATCGAGGTGCCAAACCGCCACGTCGATATGAACTCTTGGTGGCGATAAGCCTGTTATCCCCGGAGTACCTTTTATCCGTTGAGCGACGGCGATTCCACTTTCCACCGCCGGATCACTAAGTCCGACTTTCGTCTCTGCTCGACTTGTTGGTCTCGCAGTCAACTTACCTTATACCTTTGCGCTCTACTCGTGATTGCCAACCACGATGAGGTAAGCTTTGAACTCCTCCGTTACTTTTTAGGAGGATACCGCCCCAGTAAAACTGCCCGTCTGACAATGTCCGACCCCCGGATTCACGGGGTATCGTTAGATTTCCGAACTGACAAAACCGGTATTTCAAGGGTGATTCCACAACGCCTGACGACGCCACTTCATTATCTCCCGGTTATCCTACATATGACAGTTCAAAAGCCAATATCAGAGTACAGTAAAGGTTCACGGGGTCTTTCCGTCCCGCTGCAGGTAAACGGCATCTTCACCGCTACTACAATTTCACCGGGTCTCTTGTTGAGACAGCGCCCAGATCGTTATGCCATTCGTGCAGGTCGGAACTTACCCGACAAGGAATTTCGCTACCTTAGGACCGTTATAGTTACGGCCGCCATTCACCAGGGCTTAAATTCGAAGCTTCGCACCCGAGGGTGCTAACATCTCCTTTTGACCTTTTGGCATTGGGCAGGCATCACACCATATACTGCGTCTTATCGACTTTGCATAGTGCTGTGTTTTTGATAAACAGTCGCCTGGGCCATTTCTCTGCGGCCACCTAACGCTCATGCTGCTAGAGCAATCACACTAGATGGCTTCCCTTCTCCCTAAGTTACAGGAACAATTTGCCGAGTTCCTTAACAAGAGTTCTCCCGCGCGCCTGAGAATATTCTTCCCACCTACCTGTGTCGGTTTACGGTACGGTCATCATCGACAGTTAGAGATTATTTCTTGGAAGCATTGCGCTATACCATCGGTTCACCGTGAGGCTCCCCTTGAGATCCACCTGGCCTTACGTCGACGGATTTACCTATCGACCAGCCTCATGGACCTACGGACACTTCCTATCGTCCGCGTATTTAACGTACTTCGTCATCCCATCACTATAGTCTTAGATGGCACAGGAATATTTAACCTGTTTCCCATCGTCTACGCCTATTCGGCCTCGACTTAGGAGCCGGCTAACCCAGGGAAGACGAGCTTTACCCTGGAAACCTTAGGTTTTCGGCGAGGAGGATTCTCACCTCCTTTATCGTTACTCATGCCACGCATAATCACTAGTATGCTCTCCACTACTCCTCACGGTATAGCTTCAACGTGCATACTACGCTCTCCTACCACGCAGAATAACTTAATATTCTGCATCCATGATTTCGGTTCTATGCTTAGTCCCGTATATTATCGGCGCAAAGTCTCTCGATTGGTGAGCTGTTACGCACTCTTTAAATGATGGCTGCCTCTAAGCCAACATCCCAACTGTCTTTGAAACTTCACTTCCTTACTCACTTAGCATAGAATTTGGGACCTTAATCGATGGTCTGGGCTGTTCCCCTCTCGACAATGAAGCTTATCCCCCACTGTCTATCTCCCGAAGTATAACATCCTGGTATTCGGAGTTTGGTTCCCTTTGGTAGGCCGGTAGGCCCCCGCGTGGATCCAGTGCTCTACCCCCAGGATTAAACCTTCGAGGCTAACCCTAAAGTTATTTCGGAGAGAACAAGATATTTCCGAGTTTGATTGGCCTTTCACCCCTATCCACAGCTCATCCAAACATTTTTCAACATGTACTGGTTCGGTCCTCCACAAGGTTTTACCCGTGCTTCAACCTGGCCATGGATAGATCACTCGGTTTCGTGTCTACATCATATGACTTATCGCGCTATTCACACTTGCTTTCGCTTCGGCTCCGGAACGTCGTCCCTTAACCTTGCCATATAACGTAACTCGCTGGCTCATCATACAAAAGGCACGCCATCAGCCATTATCTTCCGAAGAAGATCATAGGCCTCTGACCGCTTGTAAGCTCTTGGTTTCAGATTCTATTTCACTCCCCTAACAGGGGTTCTTTTCACCTTTCCTTCACAGTACTAGTTCACTATCGGTCATCGAAGAGTATTTAGCCTTAGAGGGTGGTCCCCCTAGATTCAGTCCGGGTTTCACGTGTCCAGACCTACTCAGGTGCCGACCCTGCCATTTCACTTTTTCGCCTACGGGACTATCACCCTATATTGTCACTCTTTCCAGAGTTGTTCGGCTAAAGATCCATGTTCCTTTGGTCGGTCCTACAACCCCGCGGCCAAAGACCACGGTTTGGGCTCTTCCCAGTTCGCTCGCCGCTACTACGGGAATCTCGGTTGATTTCTCTTCCTCTGCTTACTAAGATGTCTCAATTCAGCAGGTATAGCTTCCGTATCCTATGTATTCAGATACGGATGACGGGTTATTACTCCCGCCGGGTTGCCCCATTCGGATTCCTTCGGGTCGTAGCTATTTTCCAGCTCGCCGAAGCTTTTCGCAGGTAAACGCGTCCTTCTTCGCCTTTCGATGCCAAGGCATCCACCAAAAGCTCTTAATAACTTAACCAAAAAAATTAAATAATTTTTGTAGTTAAGATGAGCATTACGATATTTTTTGTTGAGTTCTGTTTCCAGAACTCATTTTGCTTTCTCAAGCGCCGTTTATTGCCAGTGAATCGAAGACATATGTCTTCAATTCATCTAATAAAATTGTAAGTAGCACAATCATGAAGATTGTGCCGTTTATTACTTTACTTATCTATAAGCTCTTTCAAGATATCATTGTCATGTTCTAAGACATGACTATGCGCCAAATATTTTGGCAGCGTAAAAGAGACGATATACTTATTGTGTTTTCAAGACGTGAGCCCGTTCAATCTAGATAGATACTCTTAAAAGTATCATCTTGTCCTTAAAAAGGAGGTGATCCAGCCCCACCTTCCGATAGGGCTACCTTGTTACGACTTCATCCTAGTCATCAGCCTCACCTTCGGCGCCTCTCTCCTTGCGGTTGAGTCAGCGACTTCGGGAAAGACCAACTTCCATGATGTGACGGGCGGTGTGTACAAGACCCGGGAACGTATTCACGACGTTATTGCTGACACGTCATTACTAGCAATTCCAACTTCATGCAGTCGAGTTGCAGACTGCAATCCGAACTAAGATCGGCTTTGGGGATTTGCTCCACCTCGCGGCTTCGCTGCCTTTTGTACCGACCATTGTAGCACGTGTGTAGCCCCAGACATAAGGGCCATGCTGACTTGACCTCATCCTCACCTTCCTCCTAGTTAACCTAGGCAGTCTCGTTAGAGTTCCCACCATTACGTGCTGGCAACTAACGATAAGGGTTGCGCTCGTTGCTGGACTTAACCAAACATCTCACGACACGAGCTGACGACAGCCATGCAGCACCTGTCTCTGTGCTCCCGAAGGCACTGTCTAATCTCTTAGACGTTCACAGGATGTCAAACCCAGGTAAGGTTCTTCGCGTTGCGTCGAATTAAACCACATGCTCCACCGCTTGTGCGGGCCCCCGTCAATTCCTTTGAGTTTTAGTCTTGCGACCGTACTCCCCAGGCGGTTCACTTAATGCGTTAGCTTGGGCACATCAGATTTTAATATCCGACACACCTAGTGAACATCGTTTACTGCGTGGACTACCAGGGTATCTAATCCTGTTCGCTACCCACGCCTTCGCGCCTCAGCGTCAGTATCGGTCCAGAAAGCTGCCTTCGCCATCGGTGTTCCTCCTGATATCTACGAATTTCACCTCTACACCAGGAATTCCGCTTTCCTCTCCCGTACTCAAGTCTTGCTGTTTCAAATGCACGTCCAGGGTTGAGCCCTGGGCTTTCACATCTGACCGACAAGACCGCCTACGCGCCCTTTACGCCCAATAATTCCGAATAACGCTTGCACCCCCCGTATTACCGCGGCTGCTGGCACGGAGTTAGCCGGTGCTTCCTCTACAGGTACCGTCAATACAAGTTCCTATTGGAAACTCATAATTTCTTCCCTGTCGACAGAGCTTTACGACCCAAAGGCCTTCTTCACTCACGCGGCGTTGCTGCGTCAGGGTTTCCCCCATTGCGCAAAATCCCTCACTGCTGCCTCCCGTAGGAGTCTGGACCGTGTACCAGTTCCAGTGTGGCTGATCATCCTCTCAGACCAGCTAACCATCGTCGTCTTGGTAGGCCTTTACCCTGCCAACTAACTAATGGTCCGCAAACTCATCTCCAATCAATTGCTTTCAGGAAGAGGCAATCTTTCATAAATTAACTTGTGTCAATAAACTTTATCCGGTATTAGCCATCCTTTCGAATAGTTATCCCAGGCTTGAAGGTAGATTATCTACGTGTTACTCACCCGTGCGCCACTCTACTCAGGATTGCAAGCAATCCCTTTCTCGTTCGACTTGCATGTGTTAAGCACGCCGCCAGCGTTCATTCTGAGCCAGGATCAAACTCTCCAGTTATAATCCTT